>NZ_JAUBSX010000152.1:0-5871 GCF_036704885.1 Microcoleus sp. F4-D5
AGTCTGGGCATCGATCTGTTCTACCTTCTACATCTACATATAAATGGTAGCTCTATTCACGCCCAAGTGTACTAGTTCACTAAAGGTAGAGAAGCTTGCTTTAGCCCGTCTTTCCTGACAAATTATTTTCCATAGCCTATTTTGAATACTAAAACCAAACTTCGTATCACTGTAATATTGCCATAGTAAATCGATTGTGCATAAATCTGTGCAAGGGAATTTCTCAATATCTTCAATTGTTAAGGATTCATAATCTCTCTGATTTTTTCCACTAATCGTTAAGATTAATTTTGTGGTCTCAGCATCAGCTCCTAGCCAATTCCTTTTAACTAACAAGTCGTGTAGCTTGGTGTAATCTGCATCAACTTCAGATAAAAGTTGAATTTCAGCCATACTATATACCTATTCGATCTATGATTACCTTTGATATTAGAAGATTTTCCTACTGAACAGAGTCCATCACATCAATCCGCAATTTCACTATTAATCTCATCAATCAGCGCTTCTAGTCCATCTGAATTATGCACCAACTGATCCGCCCGCTGTTATAAAGCCAAAACTCAACAGGGTTTTCTCGATCGCCCAAACGGCATCTTAGCCACATCTCACACAAATTAAAAAAGGCGGCACCCAGATTTGAACTGGGGGTGGAGGTTTTGCAGACCTCTGCCTTACCACTTGGCTATGCCGCCGTCACGTCAGAAATTTGACGTTTTCTTATAGTACACCAAATCTCGAAAATTTTAACATACCTGTCAAAAATTTCGTGAAGCGCAGCTATCCCGTAGGGAATCGGCTTTTTTTCCCACACCCCCAAAACCCATCCGAGGCTATTCTAGAACTACATCGATCGCCCGCAACACCCGCCATGACACCAGTTTCTCCCCTACTCGTCGCCCAAATCACCGACACTCACTTGTTTGCAGAGCTCGATCGAGAATGGAAAGGCCTCTCAACAGCCCGCACCCTCCAAGCTGTTCTCGATCGCCTGCAACAGATACAGCCGCCGCCCGAATTACTCCTACTCACAGGCGACTTGTCCCAAGACGAAACACCCGAATCCTACCAGCGCCTCGTCTCCCTCATCGCCCCCCTACAAATTCCCGCCTACTGGATACCTGGGAACCACGACAACATCCCAGTCATGGCAGAAATCTTAAATCAACCGCCCCTTTCCCCAGAAAAATCATGGATGCTAGGAAACTGGCAATTTCTATTACTTTCGAGTGTGGAAGCAGGATGCGACGGCGGGCGACTTTCCCCAGAAAGCTTGCATTGGCTCGACTCTCAACTGCAACAAACGGGCGATCGACCTGTTATCATTGCCTTGCACCATCATCCGCTGCCGATCGACTGTGAAATCATGGATGGAATGATGCTGCAGAATGCCGGTGAATTTTTGGCAATTGTCGATCAATATCCTCAAATCAAAATCATTCTTTGCGGCCACATTCACCAAGAATTTCAACAACAGCGGGGCTCAGTTACCTACTTGGGGACACCCAGCACCTGCATCCAACTTTTACCGAAAAGTCATCCGATTATCCTTGACGAAATCCCCCCGGGATTTAGATTGCTTGAATTGGCGATCGACGGTACTTGGAACACCAGAGTTGAGCGAGTTGCTGCAAAATCGCCACCCAATTAATATTTTTTAGTCTGCCAAAAATAATTATTATCAAATTTACATTCTGTTGTCAATACATCAACAGATAGATTTTTATGAGCAGCCCCATCTTTTATGATATTTATCAACCATAGATTGCAGACATACGTAAACTAGCGAGCTACGAACATAAATGTCGATCGCAATTTAACAAAACAGGAAAAACTAAATTTATGTCTGAACTAAATGGCGTGATGATGCAGTATTTTCACTGGTACACCCCCGCTGACGGCAGCCTGTGGAATCAGCTAGCGAAATCTGCAAAAGATTTAGCCAAAATAGGCGTTACATCCCTGTGGTTGCCGCCAGCCTATAAAGGAACGGGCGGCGGTATGGATGTGGGTTACGGCGTCTACGACTTATTCGATTTAGGCGAGTTCGACCAAAAAGGGTCTGTACGCACGAAATACGGCACAAAAGATGAGTATTTGGCCGCGATTAAAGCTGCACAAGATGCTGGAATTCGGATTTATGCCGATGTTGTCTTCAACCACAAATTAGGTGCCGATGCAGAAGAAGAAGCCGAAGCCACACCCTTCAATCCCGACAACCGGAATGACACAGTAGGCGAATATCAAAAAATCAAAGCTTGGACGCATTTTACCTTCCCCGGCCGCGACAAAAAATATTCCAGCATGGAGTGGCATTGGTGGCATTTTGACGCCATTGATTACAACGTTTACAACACAGAAACCCATGCCGTTTACCTGCTCAAAGGTAAAGAATTCGATCGAGGA
Organism: Microcoleus sp. F4-D5; assembly: GCF_036704885.1. NCBI lineage: Bacteria > Bacillati > Cyanobacteriota > Cyanophyceae > Oscillatoriales > Microcoleaceae > Microcoleus > Microcoleus sp. F4-D5. The sequence continues at coordinate 2,404 of NZ_JAUBSX010000152.1, forward strand.
GTAGACTTAGAAAAAGGCAACTTTGACTACCTGATGGGTTGCGATTTAGATATGGACAACCCAGAAGTCACCGGGGAATTAAAATACTGGGGTGAGTGGTATGTCGATACAACAAACGTTGACGGCTTTCGCTTCGATGCAGTCAAACACGTTAAAGCAGAATTTTTCCAAGAATGGTTGGAACACGTTCGTAACTATGTCAAACGCGACTTATTTGCAGTCGGGGAATATTGGTCTTATGAAGTTGAAGCTTTGCACAGCTTCATCGAATCAACAGACGGTAAAGTCACCTTATTTGACGCACCTCTCCACTACAACTTCCACGCTGCTAGCAAGGCCGGCAATAACTACGACTTGCGAACAATTTTTGATAACACCCTCGTTCAACAACAACCAACCCTCGCCGTTACCTTGGTTGACAACCACGATTCCCAACCCTTACAATCCCTAGAATCAGTTGTCGAGGCTTGGTTTAAACCCCTTGCCTATGCTTTAATTCTGCTGCGAAGCGAAGGATATCCGTGCATTTTCTACCCGGATTATTACGGCGATCACTATAAGGATACAGGAAACGATGGCAACGAATACGAGATTTGGTTAGACAAGCATCAATTTATTCTCGATAAATTATTGTTCGCGCGCCAAACTTATTCCTACGGCAATCAGTACGATTACTTCGACCACGCCAACACTATTGGCTGGACGCGACTCGGAAATGAAGAACATCCGGGCGGCATGGCTGTGGTACTCAGTAACGGAGACGATGGCACCAAGTTTATGGAAGTCGGACAACCGAATCGAACTTATATTGACATCACCGAACACATCAAAGAACCAATCACAACTAATGACGATGGTTGGGCTGATTTTCGGTGTAACGCCGGTTCAGTTTCTGTCTGGGTTCCGCAGCCGTAACGACTGTGTTAACAGCAAAAAGTCAAAAGCAAGATATCTTTTTACTTTTTGCTTTCATATTTTTGATAGCTAAAATCTATCTATAGTAGGACTAAAGCTCTCTCTTTAGTCCTATTTTTAGGCTATGCGATTGTGTATAATGTTATTTTACATAAATACATAAAAAACTATGAAACTTTCACCAAAAGTTGCCGTTATTACCGGCGGTGGGTCGGGAATTGGTCGTGCAGCAGCAATTTTAATGGCTAAGGAAGGCGCAAAAGTTGCTATTATCAATCGCACTTTAGAAACCGGGCAAGAAACCGTCCGCCAGTTGGTCGATGAAGGAGGCTGCGGGCTAGCTATTGCAGCAGATGTGGCCGATTCTCGGCAAATGCAAGAGGCATTTCAAAAAATTTTTGACGAATATCAAAGGATTGATATTGTGTTGGCAAATGCAGGTATTAACGGTGTATGGTCGCCGATAGAAGAGATAGAACCCGAAGAGTGGGACCGGACAATTAATACCAACCTCAGAGGAACGTTTTTGACTGTTAAGTATGCTGTTCCTTATCTGAAAAAACAAGGAGGTTCCATTGTCATTACATCGTCGATTAACGGCACCAGAAGTTTCAAGAAAGTTGGCGCCACAGCTTACGCTTCCACCAAAGCGGCCCAAGTAGCTTTAGCGAAAATGCTGGCGCTAGAACTTGCCCCCAGCCACATCAGAGTCAATGTTATCTGTCCCGGTGCGGTGGTGACTGCCATTGAGGAAAGTACCTCTAAACGAAATCTCGATCGCATCCCAGTCGCGCCTGATGCGATTCAAGATGTAATTCCTTTGAGGGATAATACCGCCGGTTCTAGTGAAGAAGTCGCGCAATTAGTTTTATTTCTGGTATCAGATGCGTCCAGCTTTATCACAGGCACTGAAGTGTGGATTGATGGGGGCGGTTCTTTGATTTAAAACCTCTATAGCAGCAATTTAAAGAATCTTGCAACCAATTACCCCTTACCAATAATTAATGACTGAAAATTAAGCAATTTGGTGACAAGCACCCGGATTTATCAGTAGGCTCAATTCTTCAATCTAACATCTAACATCTAAAATCGCTCTCCAATGTTTTACAGCATTTTGCAATGTCTGCGGCAGCCACTTATCGTACTGAGGATAAACAGGCAAACGCTGCACAAGTTGCCATCCCGATACTGCTAAAATTTCTGTTAAAGTTTGGTGTTGCAAGTGAGGATAATCGGGATTAACTTCATCCCGCGGCCCAATTCCTCCTAAATCTCTAGCACCTGCTTCTAAACAAGCCAGCAATATGTCTGGCTGTGCAACTAAATTGGGGGGAATTTGCAGCCTGATTTCATCAGGTAAAATGCTGCGGGCGATCGCAATTACTTCCGGCATTTTTGTAGCATCAAAAACTTCACCGTCCCAAATTTGCTGATTTCCGGGACTGTAGGGCTGCAGGATAACTTCTTGAATGTGATTGCAGGGCGAATGAATGCGGGCGATCGCCTCTAATGTCTCAATCCAATCTGCCTCACTTTCCCCAAGTCCCAGCAGCAAACCCGTTGTAAACGGAATCTTCAATTTCCCAGCCCATTCTAACTGTTGCAGCCGCAGCGCCGGCACTTTACTCGGTGCGTGCCTGTGAACCGTTTGTAACAAATCTGGGGCAAGCTGTTCTAGCATCAGCCCCATCGATACATTCACCTCTTTTAACAGTGCCATCTCCTCAAAGCTGAGCGGCCCCACATTAGTATGCGGCAAAAATCCCAGAGCAAGTGCCAGTTCGCACAAATCGTAAATCCGCTGGAACCAAGCTTTTCGCCGTTGACTTTGAGGATGTACCTCGCCGCTGAGGATGAGAATTTCAATTACACCTTGAGTTTGCAGGAACTTGAGCTGTTTTTCGGCTTCTGGTAGCGTCAGCCAAGGACTTTGCAGGGGTTCTGCCCGAAAATTGCAATAGGTGCAGCGGTTAAAACACTCGTAAGTGGGAACCAGAGTAAAAGCAGGGCTGTAGGTGACGGTGCGGGACATTCCTTGGGACTTTTATCGATCGGACTTACGCAACAACATATATCTGTCAGTACAAGTTTTGCGGTTTACCATCCTAACGCTTCATCTATCTTAACACTGACGGAAGTCCATAATCTCATTGCCCAGCTAAATTACGAGCATTCTGTTTCTCGTGCGACCGTCCAAAAAATCCCCACTCTGCTTTTGTAAAGCTTATACAGCAAGCCTTATGGCTTCTTATCAGCGCTGCTTATGACATTCATAACAAAAACTGTGCTTAAAACCCCTTTACAAACTGAAATAAAAGCTTTATGTTTATTTACATGGCGGAACACAAATCCGTCGCGAACATTGAAAACCAAATAAAGCAATCATAAAATCATGACCGCAACCTTACAGCAGCGCGAGAGCGCCAACGTCTGGGAACGCTTCTGCGAGTGGGTCACCAGCACCGACAACCGCATTTATGTAGGTTGGTTCGGAGTCTTGATGATTCCCACCCTGTTAAGTGCCACCATCTGCTACGTCATCGCCTTCATCGC
>NZ_JAUBSX010000153.1:0-5501 GCF_036704885.1 Microcoleus sp. F4-D5
TTTGCTAGGACTTTCTCGGCCGCCACTACTTTTACCATTTGCTCAAAGGTTCCTAGAGTGACACCACACAAACGTTTGAACTCTGTCTGCTCTAAATTTTTCACTTTTTCGTAACTCATTTGTGATTAGTTGAATTTCTATCTGTTTTACAATTCTATCAGACTTTCGCAGGAGGTCTAAAGTTAATTTTTTGCGTTCATCTAATTGTTCATAACCACTTGGACTGCCGAAAATTTCCCAAAATTTTGATTTGAGCATGAGCTTCTCTAACCCAGATGGAGAGTTTTTGTAAGCTAATAATTCTCGGTAGTAATCCCAAAAATCATCAAGAAACTTGTCTAACTTTTTTTGATGACAAGTAACAAATGGACTTAACTTTTTATAATGTCTTGCTTCATGCACCCAACATAAAGATAAATCATCTGTGAGTAATTTAAACTGGGGTGCATCATCAGTCACCAGAGTTTTTATTACCGGAATCTGGGATTGCTGAGCATAAAAAGCAATCGCTGCTGCCTCAAAAATTCTGGTACGATCTTGAGAGCCCACTTCGCCCAGATTCTGATTCAGCAAGGAGTTAAACTCATCACCCTTCAACGGAATTTCTTGAGGCAATCCTTTAATTTGATGGCTCCACTTCTGGGGTACATTCAACATCTCTAATAGCTTGTAAGTAAGTGGAGATAGAATAAACTCAAGTTCTGGGTTGTTCTGTAATACTCCAAGTATGCTTAATCGGTCTTTTCTTAAGGTTGTAGAATAAACTGTATATAAGGGGTTGCAAATTATATTTGTAGTGTGATTTACTCCTTTAACACGCGCACTTGTTTGGTCTAAGTGTTGCCAAGGGCTACTTGCTAATCCGGATACATACACTTCGTTAAATTCTGATTCAAACTTTGATGAATTTTTCATTTTTCTGATTTGATAAATAACCTGCTGACATTGAAATCCCAATATTGCTTAAAAAATCTATAGCGGTTCTCAGATAAATGAGGTATACAGGGTAAGCTCATCTAATTTGGTATAAATTGTAGTTGACAAAAAGACAACTATAGAAAACGTGGCATTCACGTATGAGCAATTCTATAATGCCTTAAAAGCTAAGTCATCAAGCCGTAAAACTCAATGGATAAAGGATTCCTGCCCGCCCGGCCAACGTCTAAGTCAAAGCAACCACGCTCAGAAACCCCACCTATTTCCATGCAAGAGTTACAAGGGAGCTTGTCAAGTTATTTTGATGACGTACCCGACCCTCCTAGTGAACCGAACCAAACGCCACCTACTGAAAGACATTCTCGTCATTGCCATATTATCTACAATAGCTGGAGGTGAGGGATGGGAAGACATGGAAAATTATGGAATCAGTAAGCAGCAATGGTTGCAAAAATTTTTAGACTTACCCAATGGCATCCCGAGCGATGATACCTTTCGACGAGTTGTTGAAAAGCTAGACCCGAAAGTTTTAGAACAGAAGTTGACTCAATGGGTTAAACAATTAATTGGGCCAGTTGGCCAACAAGTTATCCCGATTGATGGCAAAAATCTCCGAGGTTCTTATGACCGAAAAACCGGGGTAAATAATTTACATTTAGTGACAGCTTGGGCCAGCGAAAATCGGTTGGTACTTGGACAAGTTAAAGTGGAAAACCATTCCAATGAAATCACAGCTATCCCAGCTCTATTGGAATTAATCGATGTCACCGGAGCGATTATTACGATGGATGCGATGGGTACTCAGACCGAGATTGTGCGGCTCATTCGTCAAAAAAAAGCCGCTGCATGTCGTTACCCTCAAAAAGAATCATCCAACTCTTTACAAACAAGTCAAGACCTGGTTTGAAACAGCCAGAGCCAACCAATTTGGTGGAATTGAAGTGAGTGAAGATTCCCGAACGGAAAAAGCACATCATCGAGTCGAAACTCGAAAAGTTTGGGCGGTTCCAGTGGCGGCACTCGGACGACTTTACAAACAAGAAGACTGGGCAGATATTCAGACTATTGTTATAGTAGAACGTTTCCGTTATTTGTGGAACACAACCACTCATGAAGTACAGTTCTACCTGAGTTCCTTACCCGTAGATGCCCAGGTTAATGGTCGCGCTATTCGTCAACATTGGAGCATTGAAAATCAAGAACATTGGATTTTAGATGTCACTTTCAATGAAGATCGATGTCGCATTCGGTCGTTGAATAGCCCTCGGAACTTGGCTGCTATCAGACGGATGTCCCTGAATGCTGTCAATCAAGAAACTACTCTCAAGCGTAGCTTGCGACAGAAAAGGAAACGGGCTGCAATGAATGATGAATACATGATGCTTCTTCTCAAATCCTTTTGTCAAGACTGATTGAGATGCTCTTACCCTGATGAGGTATACCGAAACCTTGTATTGTCAAGATTTCCAGATCAAAATTCGTACCTCACCTTTTTGAGAAAGGCTATAATAGCTTCCCTTGAGTCATATTTCCTCCGTAGTAAAGGCTGATAACTAAGGCTTTTACTCCCGGACCAAACTCCCCATCATATCCGGATGGTAAGGGTGAAACGTATGTTTTCTTTTCTGAAGGTGAGTAATACTTCTGTTTCCGGAATAACACGTTATCTGTTTTCAGTAAAATGTCTTGAACTATTACCTCTTCATAACCCTTGAATTCTGAATCGAATGGTAGTTCTGCTTCAGGATACTCCAGGATTTTTTCTCGGTCAACTTTGACCAGAGCTTTTTTACTACTTTTAATGTGCTTTTTGGGTGCTTTTCGCTCTTTTTCGGATGAGTAGTTCTCTTTTAACTTTTTCGCTCTATTAGCTTTGACCTCTGGTTTGCCTTGTTCTCCTTTCAGGCGATTGTTTTCGGATTTTAATCTTTGATTTTCTGACCGTAATTCTCTGGTTTCTGCTTGTAATTGCTCGCATTATGTTCAGCAATATGGACACAGTACGACGCAATGATTCGTCAGCAATCTCAGATGGCTCAATGCTTTGCAGTAAGGTCTCTACTAATTGGTCACCAGATGTTTTTTGCGTCATGCTTTATATTCTACCATGCTGTGCCTAGATTGTGAACCTTCTTTTTTGCTGTTACCCCGATTTATTGAGCGGATACGTTAAATGCTTGACCTTTAAAGTCTTTAAATATTTTGATAATTTCATCAAGTTTGCCTTGCCATAACATAGTTTCTGCTGATTTTAATCGTTTTATTGAACCCCCTACCTTGTAGAGATTTTCTTGTTCGAGGATACCAATCTAAGATTTCTTGTCTTTGTTCATTGTCTCCAATTTCTTTAAAGATGTTCCAAATTCCGGCATGACCATCTCCTAAACAATACATAGGGTGTAGTAATTTTTGGCTATTAGTCCAATCAATTAAGTCTTGATTATTTTGAAAAAATGCTCCGCAATAAACATTATCTAAACACACGGCTTTATAGTCTTTCCAGTAACAGCTCTCGCCCTTAGTTTCGTTGCGTAGTCTGACTTTACCGCTATCTAATGTAATTTCTTGGACTCCTTGTTGAGATGTAGGCAATTCAAATTCTTGTCTCTTGACTAATCTTTGTAATGTACTGTGAGAAATTTTGATTCCAGTAAATTTTTCCAAATCTTTTTCTGCCATTTGATAAGATTCATTGGCACTGATTAAAAGACAGCAGTTTTCCATGAGTGGACTAAATTGACTGTAAGCTTTTAAGCCAAAATATTTTGCCTGATTATCTGTAATGTCGAGCGAGCCGATTATTGATTTTATTTTTCGGGGCTTTCCTGTTTTAATTCCTGATACTGCTGAAAAAAACAGTTACCTAGTTCTGGACCAACCTCTGATAACATTTTCTGACGCAGGGATTTTTCTAGACTTTCAAAACTTTTTAAATCGGTTGGAGCTGTATTTCTGTAAAAAATTTCTGCTACCGCTTTTAAGTGGACTTTTAGCTGTTGTTGGTCTGATGGTGTCATTTTATTGGCCTCATCTTTATTTAACGATTTTACTAGCTTTTTCATTTTATCTCTTTTTTGACACATTCGCCAAAGTGAGATGCACCAGAAAACTGAAAACTCAAACAGATTACCGATTTAAATTGATTCAGCTTCCAGAATTCAGAAGTTCTTAAAGCTCGATTTTTACTGGGTTAATTCCATCGGATTTAAGAGTTTTAAGAATGATTTTTTCAGAAAAACACTCACGCACAAATATGATTTTATGTCAACTTAATTTAGATGCGTTTACCCTGCACTATAGATAGCCCATAAAAACCATGTGACACCGCTATAGGTAGTGGGTGCGGAATGTGGGTTTTTACATCTTAGCGGTTCGCCTGGGTATCTAATAAAATTAATAGGTAAATAATTGTCAATTTCTACCAGTTTGGCAACATAGTCTGGTGGCACGGATTTATAATTATTATTAGATAGCCAAATTTATAGAGGGCTACCTATTTCTACTGGTGTTAAGCTTTTGCGAGTTTGGCTGTTTGCTTTCTTTCCTACCCCAAAAGGAGGAAAAAAATATGGCAACACCCGAAGAAATCTCTGTATCCTATACGGACGGCATCTATAGAATCTACGGTACTCCCGGCGACGATCCCCTCACAGGCACGGCTGGTAAGGACGACATCTATGGCCGCAATGGCGATGACACGCTCGTTGGTCTTGAGGGCAACGACAGTTTGTATGGCGAGACAGGAAACAACAGTCTCAGTGGGGGTGGAGGCAATGACACCCTGGATGCCGCCGGCGGTGGCAAGGACACCCTGGATGGCGGTACTGGCAATGACAGCCTCAGTGGAGTTTTCGGGGGCAATTCCAGTCTCGCGGGTGGCGATGGCGAAGACACGCTGCAAGGTGGTGGCGCCAATCAAACTTTGGATGGCGGTGCGGGCAATGACAGTCTCACATCAGGTGGTGCTAACACCTTAGAAGGGGGTGCTGGCGATGATACGCTCAATGACGTATATGGCGGCAACCAATATCGTGACTCGGTGCTGCGAGGCGGTGCAGGTAACGATCTCTATCTAATCTATACTGAGCGGGCGAATCAACTGCAAATTCAGGATGCTGGTGGGATCGATCGCTTAGACTTTACTGATTTTACAGGCTACAGAATCACTACCAGCCCTAACCTCTCCCTGTCATTGTCACGGGGAAATACAGGCTTGGCCAGACAAGGCACGAGTTTAGTGATTGACACTAATGAAGACGGGATCGCGCTGGCTACGGATGTTGAAAAAGAAGTTGTAATTTTAGACTTCTTTGGTACTTCCCCAACCCTTGCGGGTGCAGGATTCATCGAAACCATCAACAACCTCTCCGGTACCGAGATTCTCGCGGCTAATTTATCAGACGCATCCACCACGCCGACACCCACGGTGCCGACACCAACCACGCCGACACCCACGGCGCCGACACCAACCACGCCGACACCCACGGCGCCGACACCAACCACGCCGACACCCACGGCGCCGACACCAACCACGCCGACACCCACGGCGCCGACACCAACCACGC
>NZ_JAUBSX010000154.1:0-5453 GCF_036704885.1 Microcoleus sp. F4-D5
AATCTTAAGGTTCGGATTTAATCTGCTCAAGTCGGGTGAAAATTAAGAATTTTAAAAATGTTTTTTTAGTTGTTTAGTAATACACAAATTGAGGTTTTTGTCAAATTAATTTAGATGCGTTTACCCTGCGTTACCAGGCTGAACTTAAAGAAAAGCTAAAGAGTGCTAAACGCAATGGATTTCTTTGGAGGAAATATTACTGGTTCAAAGATGACTTGTTCGCTGAAATTAACAATTGCTTTGCTCTGACTATTCACAATTCGCAGGGCAGCACTTTTGATGAAGTTGGCATTGACGGAAGCGACCTTTTCAGCAGATTGTTAATCGGCAAAGATTTGAGCAGCACACAGAAACTTAAAGAGTACCACCGGCTTTATTATGTCGGTGCAAGCCGCTGCCGATATCGGATATTATTTGTTGCCCCCAATGACTTGTACTCAAACAATAAACTTCTCAACCAAGAGGTAAACTTTTCAACCAAGAGGTAAAGTCCTCAACTCGAGCATTCGGAAGAAGGAAGAAGCAGTAATAGCAATGGTTTCAGCGATTAAGAATGTCCTAACCGTCGGGCGCGGTTGCTATAACAGGTAAAGTGCTCAACTAACAGGTAAAGTGCTCAACTAACAGGTAAAGTGCTCAACTAACAGGTCTATACCTTTCTAAAAAACAGTCACTAACGCTCAACTTTCAGAAAGCTTCTCCATCGGGACTTACGCTGCATAAGTCAATTTTCACACTATCTGTAGTAGTAACGTGTGCCATCAGCACCCTACAAGTAGAGTCTGTGCGTAAGTTCTATTTATAAAATAAGAAGAAAGGGAAACGGAAAGGCAAGGCGAAGCAGAAGGTAAAAATGGATAAAAAACTTTAGTTGTGGGTTGATAGCAATGCTCAAAAAATCAATAATTGTATCGATATGCACCGAGTTAGATACAAAATGTCCACCTTTCAATCCTATGCTTTTAAGCGTGGGTTCCTTCCCCTTCTCCTTCTCCTTTTCCTTCTCTTTCTCCTTCTCCTTTCCTTTCCCACTCCTCTTTCTCAACAACCTGAATAAGTGCTGCTACCGCAGCGGCCAATCGCACCCCTGACACCAGGCTAATTATGGCAAAATCTCGACAAACAGGAACACCGCATAAAAAGGAAGTATTGGAGAGAACAGTTAAGAAAAAACGCTCGGCTGCAACAGCCACTAATTCTGCAAAGACTGTGAACAAATCAGTCAAAGCAACAACTGAAACTGACTCGGTTTGCGAACCCTTAACAATCTCTCCACAACAAGTAGAAGCCTCGCAAACTTGCACAAATTTTGCAGCACTTCCAGCCGTCGATGCTCCTTCTCTAGAAACATTGTCAAATGAGGCGATATTGCCTTCCCCTTCTCCTCTCCCATCAGCTATTGAAGTTGTCTGCAATTCAAGAGAATTCAACGATTATATACAAGCCCTGAAAGGCATCATTCCCAGCAATAACAGCCATCCCATTTTGTCCAATATTTTGATTGAAGCTGATGCTGAAACTCAACATTTACATCTGACTGCTTACAACTTAGAATTTGGAATGCAAGTGAGCTTTGGTGCGAATGTCAATCAATCTGGAAAGCTTACCCTCCCCGCACCCATACTTGCTGACATTCTGGGAAAATTTCCTAACGGCAGCCTTACCTTAAAGAGTTCTTGTGAAATTATTAAAGGAAGCGACGTTCCATCAGTCAGTGCCACTCTGAGTGCGTCAAGAAGCAAGCACGCCATTCGCGGGCTAGCTGCGGACGAATTTCCGGCTATCCCCAGCGTTCAACAGAAACTTGTAACGCTTCCTGCTAGCGTGTTAATTTCTGTCCTAAAAGCTAGCTTATTTGCTGTAAGTTCTGAGGAAAACAAACGCATTTTAACTGGAGGGAATTTTCAACTCAGTCACGACGCAGACAGAGGACTCGATAAACTGAGAGTTTGGACGACAGATGGGCATCGGGTAGCAATGGTTTTAGGATTGAACGAAAGCAGCAATTCCCACCTTTTAAGCAGTCAAATAGTTAATTTTACTGTCCCTGCTAAGGTACTCCGGTTATTGGAGCGTTCTTTGAATTCCACTGACAAAGTTACGATTTACTATGAAGGTTTGCCGGAGCAACCTAGCAATTTCGTCGCATTCGAGTGGAATAATTGGCGGCTGACAGCGAAGTTGCTCGAAGGTCAATATCCGGTTTGCGACCAAATTATTGCTCCCTATCGACCTGAATTTAGCCATCAAGTGGTGGTTGAGAGGCTGAGCTTTTTAAAAGCCTTAGAGAGGTTAGCTTCTCACAGCGACAAGTCTCACCTAACAGCTATTTTAGAATTCGATTTAGATGCCCAACAAGTGCGAGCATCACTCAACAATACTCTCAGTTCAGGAACGGAGACAGTTGATGCCAAACTATGGGGCTGTGAGTTTCGTCTCAAGTGCGACATCCGCTATTTGATTGATACAGCCAAAGCGATTTCCAGCTCTGATTTGCGGGTGTTAATGGCAACTCCTACCGCTCCCCTACTGATTGCACCGTTTGGAACGCCTGCGTCGGGTACAGAGGCTTTAGAGTGCGAATATATTGTCGCTCCGCAAGAATAGTCATGGAGGGAGTGGGGAGTAGGGAGTGGGGAAGTGGGGAGGAGAGGAAAGAAAAGAGTAAGAAGAGGAGGAGTCGCGAGCGATTTGACTACCAATCATACTAAATTCGGGTTACTCACCGCCTTTTTGAGTTCGATCGCTAATTTCTCCCCTTCCCCCTCTTCAGCAATAAAGGGATTTTAACCCTGATTTGGTATCACCTGTCTTGCCCTACTCCCCACTCCCCATTCCCCACTCCCTTTTTCCTATCCCCTATCGGGGAATAGTTACCAGAAGTATTCTAACGACTCAAAATGTACCAACCACTGCACCTCAAATACCGACCAAAAAATCTGCAAGAATTAGTTGGTCAAGACACCATCAAAACAACCTTGACCAATGCCATTACCTCCGACAAAATTGCTCAAGCTTACCTGTTTACCGGGCCCAGAGGAACAGGCAAAACCTCAACCGCTCGCATTCAGGCTAAATCCCTCAATTGTTTGAATAGCAAAAAGCCAACCGCCACTCCTTGCGGGGAATGTTCAAGCTGCAAAACCATTGACTCCTGTTCAAGCTTAGACGTAACTGAAATCGATGCTGCCTCTCACAATGGCGTGGATGATGCCAGAGAATTAATACAACACAGCAACTTTGCGCCAGCGATGAGCCGTTACCGGATTTGGATTTTAGACGAGTGTCACCAACTCAGTACCAGCGCTCAAAATGCTCTCCTCAAATGCCTTGAAGAACCTCCGGCTCATGTGGTATTTATTCTCTGTACGACTGAAGCACATAAAGTCCTGCCGACAATTATCTCCCGCTGCCAAACTTTTAACTTCCGAGCCTTGTCAGTTGATGCTATTGTCGGACAATTGCACAAAATTAGCTCCGTTGAATCTATTGCGATCGCAAGTGAGGCCATGCGGGCAATCGCTCGCACCTGCGACGGGGGGTTAAGGGATGCCCTGCAATTACTTTCTCAGCTTTCACTGCTAAACTCAGAGATTACCCTAACTCAAGTTGCAGAAGTATCTGGCAGCATTAGCGAGCAAGACTCGATCGCCCTTCTCAAAGCTATTCATTCTGGCGATACCTTAAGCGTACTGCAATCTTCGAGAACGCTGATTGACAGTGGCAAAACTCCCAAACTGATTCTCAGTAGCTTGCTAGCAGCAATGAGAGATTTGCTCATTGTCAAATCAACGCGCCACTGCCAGAATTTAATTGCAGGGCCAGTAGGCTACTCACAACTGCGCTCGCTCGCTCTTCATCTCGATTTTGAAACAATTGATGCGGCTTGTGCACAATTGCAAAAATCAGAATTTCAATTGAGAACTAGCACTAATGCGGCTACCTGGTTAGAAGTCTGTCTGCTGAACTTGATGCTGTCTTGCAAACCCGCTGCCCCCGAAACGCGGTTGCCGGCAACTTCCCAATCTAATCAGCCTGACAAATTTGATAAAACCCCTCAAAAAATAGAGGCAGATTCTCCTGACTTCGAGGCAACTTGGGCGCAAGTAGTAGCAGCAGCGAAACCCGGCAATCGCAGCCTTTTAAACCGCGCTCAAATTGCAGAACTTTCTGCTGATTCATGTGTGTTAGCAGTAGAAAGAAAATACGCGAACAAGTTTCAGAGTCACCTTGAATCCGTGCAGCGGATCGTTACTAAAGCTTTAGGCCGCTCTGTTACTGTTACTGTCAAACAACAGGAGGAGTTAGCAGCATGATTAGCATCCTAATTGGGAATGATACCTACGCAATTGAACGAGAAGTTGAAAATTTTAAGACTCAAACTCATCCTCTCTGGCGAGATTTCAACATCCACCGCAGAAATGCTTCTTCCCTGGATGCAGCCCTCTCTGCTGCTGCTTCAGTTCCTTTCGGCGGTGGAAACAAACTTATTGTCGTTGAAAATTGCGATTTCAAGCAATTTGGAGAAATGGGGCTAGAATTGCTGCAAATTTTGCCCCAATTACCTGCTACAACGCACTTAGTTTTCACTGCTGCTGTTATCGACAAACGGCTCAAGGTAGTCAAGCATTTGTTGCAGTTTGGTAAACTTAAGGAGTTTACTCTCATTCCTCCTTGGCGTACTGATTTAATTGAAAGTGCGATCGCTACTACTGCTAAACAGATGAATCTCTCAATTGCCAGAGATGCTGTCAGTTATCTAGCGGTAGCCATTGGCAACGATTCTGCTAGAAGAGTCAGTGAACTAGAGAAATTAGCCATTTATGCAGCAGGCGCTCGCATTACGAAAGAAGCTGCTAAAATCCTCGTTCCAGCTACCACAGCCAACTGTTTTCAACTTGCCGAAGCTCTTTTAAAAGGTCAAGCAGTAGCGGCAATTAAGGTGCTTGATGAATTGCTATCTCGGGCAGAGTTTCCTTTAGCAATTATTGCCACTCTCCAAACTCAGTTTAAAACTTGGCTGTGGGTAAAAGCTACTATCAATTCTGACCAACAACGTTCTGATAGCGAAATTGCTAGTATGTGCGGAATTAGTAACCCCAAACGGCTGTATTTCCTTAAGCAGGAGGTTAAGGAAGTATCTGCGAACTTCTTAAGTCGATCGCTCTCCATTTTGTTTGATTTAGAAATTGCCCTCAAAACAGGAGATAAGCCTGACTCGATGTTGCCTGCTTTGCTCAGCATCACTCAACTCACTCACCTTAAATAACAGGAAAGCGCTGCTGAGTTAATTCGGCAGCCTTTCATTAACTGCCTTGTTAAAAAAGCTGTTGTTTCATTACTTATCCAAGTTATTTTTTAACATTTTTGGCGTAATATAGCGATCCTAAATGATTTTCTATGTACAATATTGATGAATTTTGGGAAAATCAAATTTATGTTCCTTAGTGAAG
>NZ_JAUBSX010000155.1:0-5313 GCF_036704885.1 Microcoleus sp. F4-D5
CTTTTTTTAACGCTTCTATTAATTTTAACTATTTTACGCTGATTTGGGGATATTTACAAAACCGGGATGCTCCCGTATGTATATGCCTGGTTCAGTGTCTGCCCCAGGAAGAATTTCACGGCTGCTTTTAACACCTCTACTTTCGCACAGATTTGCAAACGATTCTAAACCTTCTAATCTTGCTGAAAGTTCACTCAACCCATCCAAATATTCAGCTACAGCAATTTGGCGATGTGTCCATGTTTGATCAAATTTAGCAGAACTATAGGACATTTCAAACTCTACATCTACGTTAATTTTTTTGCTTCTGATTTGGTCAGGAGATAAAGTGCGATCGCTTGGTGATATTTCCGTAATTCGTTCTACTCGTTCTGAGGCAATATGGTTTTTAAACCGAGAATTAGTAAAGCGATAAGCAGTAGATAGATAAGTGTTTTCATCATTGATTAGTGCCTTAGCCCATCTTTCCGCGACTTGTTTAAATAGGGGGATTTGTAACGCCAGTAATTCTTTAGCTTCTTGATGCTTCCCTATTTCTAATAGAAGATTGGCTTCTGTTGCTATGGCTACAGCCCAACCTTGAATATAAACATCAGCATTGAGCATAATTTCAGCATCTAATTCTGGGGTAGCTTGCATTGCTTGATTACTGAGAAATAATCCCACACTAGAAGCTGTTTTAAGGCAGGGTAATCGCATCTAATTTGGTATAAATTGTACTTGACAAAAAACTACAGATGTAATAATTAGTCTGGGCTGCCATAGAAAGGGGAGTGGTGACCAACAATCAGTTAAACTAGGAATGGACAATTTTGTGATATCCCAATTCAGGCAGATGGAAAAAGGCTTTGGTGAAGTAGCTCTCAACCCTCAGCAAGAAAGAGAAATGAAGATTCTCTCATCGAGTGTACTGAAACATTTTCAGTCCATTGAGGACCCTCGGGTCGCCAGAACAAGACATCACAATTTGGAAGCTATTCTCACCATAGCCATTTTAGCAGTGCTATCCGGGGCTGATGGATTCGTTGCCATTGAGACTTACGGCAAGGCAAAACAGTCTTGGCTAGAGAAGTTTTTAGACTTGAGCAATGGAATTCCATCCCATGATACTTTTGGGCGGGTTCTAGGCTCGATTGACCCGGAAGCCCTACAATCGGCATTCTTAGCCTGGGTGAGTACAATATCATAAAAATTAAAAATCTCTGTTATTCATATTGATGGCAAGACGGCTAAAGGCTCATACGATCGGGAAAATAAGCTCAAGGCCTTGCATACGGTGAGTGCATGGAGTAGTGAACATGGGTTAGTGTTGGCGCAACAAAAAGTCGAGAGCAAGTCCAATGAAATTACTGCCGTACCCCAGCTACTGAAGTTGTTGAATCTAAAAGGGGCGGTGGTAACCCTCGATGCGATGGGGACTCAGACCAAGATTGCTCGACAGATTTTTGAAGGTGGAGGGGACTATGTATTAGCTCTTAAAGGTAACCAGTCTAATCTTCATCAGCAAGTCGAGGATTGGTTTTTACAAGCAAATCCCCTATCCGACAGAGGAATTGAGTACAGCTATCATGAAACCGTTGAAAAGTCACATCACCGGATAGAAACTCGTCAAGCCTGGGCCGTGCCAGTAAGCCAGTTACCCCCATTACATCGCCTCCATGAGTGGGTCGGTTTAAGCACCGTCGTTATGGTCCGTCGCTACAGAAAATCATGGAAGGAAACGACGACAGAAATTCAATTCTATCTGAGCAGTTTAGAAGCTTTTGCCAGACGACACAACCAAGTGATTCGTTCTCATTGGACGGTGGAAAATAGTTTACATTGGGTGTTAGATGTCACCTTCAATGAGGATGCCAGTCGGATTCGCTCTGGTTATGCTGCCCAAAATCTGAGCTTGCTCCGGCATTTAAGTGTCAATTTACTCAAGCAGGAGCCGTCCAAGATGAGTTTAAAAATGAAACGTTATAAAGCTGGTATAGATAATGATTTCCTGATTCAAATCCTCAAAAGTAGTGTGAGTGAGATTTGAGCGGGTTCTAATGCAAGCAATACTTATCATAATCAATAGCCAGAATAAATAGATGATCGAGATTAATCAATGAGGTAGAAATCCAATTTGGTGATGGGTAGCGGGCTATCACCAAACTACTAAATTGGGGGTCTTAGTTCACGAGTATCCCTTGAATGCTGCTGTCAATTTTTTGAATAATTTCCCGCTCTTAGAGACCTCTATGCAGATGCGATTACCCTGTGTTTTAAGGGCCGATCTCGGTGATTCATCAGGAAAAAGAGAGCGATCGTAAAGTTCAGCTTTTAAACCAGCAATTTCTTTAATTAGCATGGCTTGATGAAGATGAGAAATAGCTTTCGCGAGGCTTGTTTGCTTTTGGCGGCTGTCTTCTACCAATAAATACAGATATGCCAATTGTCCCGAGATAATATCTAAGCGATTATCAACCCGATTTAACCTATATTCAACTTGATTAAATCCTTCTTCCATGCGATTATCAATTCGATTTAAGCCAGCTTCAACACGGTTAAAGCCTTCTTCCATTGACTGTTGAATGTGACCTAAAGTTTTTTGTACTTGGTGCAGTTTATAGCCCATATAGGCAAAGCCAGCAATACTGACACCAAGGTTTAAAACACTTGCGCCCGCAGCAATTTGACTTAGCCCCATCACTGAGGATAAGGTTTTTTCAATACCGATTAATTTTCCCTCGACACCTATTAGTTTATGATAGTTAAGCCCATGACCAATAACATCAATTCCTGCCAAAATGGGAGAAAATGGAACAGTCATCAGTTTGCTAGTCAGTCCGGGAGTTTCAGCTAAATGGCGCACAATTTGACCACCATTTACAGTTCCCGCAGCCCATCTAATAACGCTTCCATAGCGTTGCATTGAACCATCGAGTAAACTGTTGATAATTTCGGGATTGTTAACTAACAGAGTGGTATCAATCAGCATTTTACTTTCTCCTGTTTAGCGATTATAAACTTCCAGGTTTTCATAAGCTTCTATTTGCAATCTATCAGACACTTTAACCTCACCTGCTAAATCAGCTAATTTACGAAAAGCATCATATCTATCGAGTTGATTGACATTAGGCTTAAATCCTTCGTCATCTTGCTTGAGTTTAATCTCAACCAAGTAAATGTTATATTCGGATTCTGCTCCTTTGGCGACTGAATACTCATTGATATCAGGTATTTTCCGAGAAAGTTCAGTTTCAGATCCTAGCCATAAATATCTAGTAATTTGGTAAAGTAGTTCTCCGTCACTAACATCAATAGAATTTTTGTCTTTTAGCGATTCAAGGAACTCTACTTGTGAGGCAGAAATAACTAAAATTAAAACCTGTTTAGTATTTTCCTGAACTAGAGGAATTTCAACTGGCGTAGATGGACGATTACTAACAGATTCTCTAGGTTTTCTATGAGTTGGCAGTTGTGATTGTTCATCTTGTTGCTTCTTGAGACAAAGGCCTGCTCCTACTAGCACTAAACAAATTACTAAAGATTCCATTTTTCAACTCCTGAATTTCATTAGGTTTAAAACTTGCTTCACTGACTAAAAATCTCTTGTAACTTTTCACAATCTGCTGTTGCATGATCTTTTTTAACTTCAAACTCACACCAAAACTGTTTTTCTTGCTCAAAATTGCCCTCAATAATACTTGATTGTTGCTGCAAAGCACGTTCAGCTAGATTGGTAATATCATCAACGGATTCTTTAAAGATATCGTTAACATAATCTAACCGTTGGAGAATCCACTCACGCAAAATATCCCACAAACTCCCTTTCCCTTTTTCAATTCCACTTGACCATTGTTTTGCCATTAAGCCTGGAGACGGAAGGAAAAGTTCGATGTATGCAACATCTTGGGTAATATCACGAGTTACTGCTTCTTGGTAAGTACGAGTTACAGGCCGTGTTTTTGTTCTCGTTTTTGTTGTTTTCAAGCAAGACCCTTCCTGATAAGATTCTTCATACTTCTCCTGTTCTATTTTAGTGCGTGTTTCGTGTTCTGTTTTTTGTCCAACTACTTCTGTTTTTTTAGAACGGTTTTGCTTGATATTATTATCTGGCAATTCAAAAAACTTTTCGGGTAAAGTTGGCAAGTTTTGAGCTAACTTTTTGCGTAAATTACTGATGGCTGCTTTTTCAAGATTAATCGAAGAAAAATTGCCCTCGGTCAGAAAAACTTTGAGTTTCTTAACTTGTTCATCAACTAATGATTCTAAAGCTTGTTCAAACTGTTTTGCTTTTGATTGTAGAACAAACTCTGCCCTTGCAGACATAGCTTCTCTCATCGTGTGATATAGCAAGCGAACATAGCGTTCATCATGTTCAAGTTCTTTTTTCTCCTTATCATCATCAGCCCGTATACGCTTAACTAAGTATTCTGAGTCTGAAGAAAATTTAGTGAGTCTTCGACTAACATTATCATAGGCTTTAGAAATATCATCAGCTAATGGGGGGGATGTCACTTCCCCTAGTTTATCTCTGAGTTCAAAAGCTCCTTGATTATTTTTAAAAGCATCAAGAACAGGAACAATTAAAACTTTAATTAAATCTCCTTCTACTTCTCGAACAGCATCATAAATCGGCTCAAATCCCTTACGCCCTTTTTTTACAGCATCTTGTACAAGTCGATCGTTAGTCGTAGGGTTGTTTTTCTTCAATTTTTTGATTAATTCCTTAATTTCTTCATTAAATTGTTCGCCGATTGTTTTTATATTTATATGTAAGTCTTGACGAATTTTAGCAATGTTATCTCTTTCTTTTTGAACTTGATCTTGATTGTAAATTTTTCGGGTTTCAATCAGAATTTTCAGAGATTCTGCTAAAGCCTTGTAATTATCGAATACTTCCAACAATGCAGGAAGTATTACCAGTTCAGCAAATGATTCTTGAACCCGCACACGGAAACGATCCCAAAGTTCTCTACCTCCACTCCATTCTAAAGAATAGTGGAGAATTTGCCGCATGGTTTCATCATCAATAGCCTCATTGTCTTCTACCCGCTCATCAATATCGCGAAACCAATTCTTTAAATCGCGGTTCTCCTTAGTATTTAATTTAATAACTCCTGCACAGTCTTGAAACATAGCTTTAAGGAGTTTTAAGCGTATCTCCTGACTCATCACTGACGGTTCGTTAAAAGCTCCTGAACCCCAAGCACACTGAGCATAATATAAAAGACGAGCATTAAAAGGTAGAACATCAGGAGTAACCGTTCAGGGGGTGCGCCTGCGGCGCACCACCCGGCAAGCTTTGGTGGTAAAGATTTGAGAGTATTGATGCCA
>NZ_JAUBSX010000156.1:0-5112 GCF_036704885.1 Microcoleus sp. F4-D5
CCGATAGTATTTAACTCACTACTTTACTTCGCGTCATTAAATCGCGAACCACTTTCCCTCTTTGTCCAAAGTCCAGTAGAAATATATTCATCACCAAACTCTTTGCGGTATTGTTCGGCGCGATCGAGCAGCGTCTCTAAACTGTGTCCGATATATACCGAACCACTGCTAGCCCCCGATACTTTGGGCTGACGGTTGATAAAGTCGATAGTGCGCTCGTGTAGTTTTTGAACATTTACCTCGGCTTTGTTGAAAATAGAACTGGCGAGTCCTTCCTGTTCCAGTAGTGCTGGCATCAAATGTTCGCTCTCAATCTGCTGATGCTGAAACTGCTTGGCAATTTCGGGAGTCCGAACAAGGGCTTTCCAGGCTTTTTCGGTAAATTGCTCGGAATTGGTTGGTTGCATAATCGTGCCCCTTAGCTGAGAAATAAATTATTTTGTTAACGCTCTTAATTACGAATTACAAATTACGAATTTGTAATTCACCACGGTAAGCGCGCAGTTGCGCCTTGAGTTGGGCAATTTCAGTTACCATATCTAGCACCATTGCTGCTCCGGCCCAATTCAAGTTCAGATCGTGGTGCAACCTTTGAATCTGCACAACGCGAAAAAGATCCTGTCGGCGCAGCATGATTCCTACAGGTTCAATTAGTCCCAGGCGGGCAAATCGTTCTAGCAATAAAACCGAGGTTTGGGTGAGGTAGGCGGCTTGCTCGAAACTATAGAGGCGATCGCCTGTTTCTGACCACACCACGCAAGACAAACTCAGGTTAGAACTCATAACCGCACCTCTTCTAAGCTCTGACGGGAATTAAAACTACTGACCTGCCGCAATTTTTCATAGCACTCTCTTTCTTGGGGACTCAAATCTTTGGGTGTCACAATTTTTAACCGCACGATCAAAGCGGTACGATTACCTTTTCGATCGCGCCAGCCCTTGCCACGTAGCCGGAGTGCTTGGCCGGAATCCACACCGGCCGGAATCGTCATCGTTACCTTGCCATCGGGCGTAGGAACATCTATTTGTGCGCCAAGCACTGCTTCCTCTGGGCTGACAGGTACTTCACAGGCAAGATTGTCGCCCTCAAATTTGAAGAAAGGATGAGGCAATAATTCAATCGACAGATAAAGATCGCCGCGTTGCTGGTTAAAAGGACTTATCTGTCCTTTGCCTTTTACCCGAATGCGGCTTCCCGGTTTCACACCCGGCGGAATACGAACAGTGATGGTTTCCCCATCAATTTGTAGCCGCTTCTGTGTACCGTGAAACGCTTCAGAAAAAGTGAGAGCGATCGCCGCTTCTGTATCCTGTGCGGGAACATCAGTGAAGCGGACGAAAGGGTCTTCTCCATAGTCAAAGTCGGCGTATTCCCGGAATTCTTCTGGTCTTCTTGCAGTGCGATAATTAGCTGTGCGCTGCCTTGTACGACCGCCACTGCGACCTAACCCTCCCAGCAATTCATCAATGAAATCATCAAAGTTGCCATACTGGCTAAAGTCATAACCTTGTGTACCCGCCCCTCTGGGTGGAGGTGCACCCGCCGCAGCCTGTTGCCAGTACTGACCATACTGGTCATACTTCTGGCGTTTTTCCGGGTCGGACAGCACTTCATTAGCTTCGTTAATTTCTTTGAACCGCGCTTCCGCTTGCTTATCGTTAGGATTTAAGTCCGGGTGATGTTTCCGTGCCAATTTCCGGTAGGCTTTTTTGATATCCTCCGGAGTGGCGTTCTTACTGACACCCAGAATTTCGTAATAATCTTTGAAATCGGTTGCTGCAACCATCAGCACCTCTTGAGATTAACGCGATGGGACGAGTGGGCAGAGGGGCAGGAGGAGATAAAACTCCTCACTCCTCACTCCTGGCTTCTGCCCTATTTGAGGAATCACCTGGTTTGACGACTTCGGATACTCGGTTGAAGAAACTAGAGAATTGTTCTTGAAGCTTGGCAAATGCGCCTGCTGTGTTCTCACGTGCCTTAACTTGCCGCTCTAGATTTTTAATTGCTTTGTCAAATGCTGCATACTCGCGATCGCCTCTGGCATATCCCAGTTCTTGAGCTAACTTGAGTTGGGCACGAGCATCTTCTAGCAACCGCTGTGCTGCGTCGCGATCCTTCTCTGCTAAAGTAACCGCAGTCACTAGATCGGTATGGGCTTTGACTAGCGGCAGGGGTCGAGCTTGTTCTGTCACCACTAAAGTAGAGAGCGCAAGTTGCAGCACGCCTTTGGCTTCATCAATTTTGCCTTCGTTCAACAACCGAGCTGCCTGCTTGGTAGCATCTGGATATCTCTCTAATGGCAGATTGACGATTGCTGTGCGAATCTCGCTCATCAGGTTGTTCAACAGTTCGCGAGCCGCCGGAAAATCTTCTGCATTTACAACAGCCTTAACTTGTTTGCGAATTCGGTCAACCAAATTAAAATCCTGAGGGGCAAAATCGATTATCTCTACCTGAGCCGCCACCGGAATTAGAGCTAGTTTGGGGTATTGTGCTACTAGAATGTCAATTTTTCCAGTTGCTCGTTCTAGGGCAGCAATTGCTTCTTGAGTCTTTCCCCGCTCAATGGCAGCGATCGCTTTTTTAGTTTCTTCAATTGCGGCGATCGCTTCTCGATCCAGTTTACTTTCAGCCTTAGCTGTTGCCTGTTGCCTCTCCTTTTCAATCTCCTGCTGAAGACTAGTATCAAGCTGATTCAATCTTTCAGGAGATACCGCAGCAGAGCTAACTGCATGAACGGGAGCGATGAATAAAAGCGAGGAGAAAAGAATACCCACGAGCAGGACTTGCAGCCCTCTAAAGAATCTGTGATATCGGTTCATGATTATTCTCCTGGTTTGTAAACTTGCTTTGCGCCTGGAATAGATGCCTTTTTCGTCGCGATCGAACATCTGTACCTTTTTGGGTCTAAGGATTATGCTGTAGAGAATTGTTGCCGATTTGGAAACCTTATCCAAATCGGCGTTTTGCAACAGGCTTGCATGTGTTTTGCAAGTTGCCACTGTCGATCGGGGTTGCAGCAAACAGCTAACCCTCATCTTGATAGGTTTAAACCCAATCAAGCATTAGCTGTTTGCTGACTTTCATGAGATGGTCTGTTGACTCTGGACACCCGGTTGAAGAAACTAGAGAACTTTTCCCGGAGTTTGGCAAATGGACTTTCTGTTTTCTCCTTTGCCCTGATTTGCCGCTCAATGTCTTTGATTGCCCGGTCAAGTTCTTTGTACTCGGGATCGCGTCTAGCATAGCCCAATTCTTTCGCCAGCTTGAGTTGGGTGCGAGCATCTTCCAGCAACCGCATTACTTGGTCCCGATTTTGCTGGTCCTGATTTTGCTGGTCCTGATTATGTTGATCCTGTCCCTGAGTGGCTAAAGCCATTGCAGCAGCTAGTTCAGTAAGGGCATTAATCAGTGGAATGGGTCGAGATTGTTCTGTCACCACCAGAGTTGAGAGTGCCAGTTGCATTACCGCTCTGCCTTCATCGGTTCTCCCTTGATGCAACAATCGGGCGGACTCCTTCATGGCATCAGGATACGTCTCAAGTGGCAGATTGACGGTTGATGTGCGAATCTCGCTCACTAGGTTGTGCAACAGTGCACGCCCAGTCGGAAAATCTTCCTCATTCACAGCCCTCTTAGCTTCATCGCGAATTGGCTCAATCAAATCAAAATCCCGAGGGGCAAGATCGATAATGGTTATCTGAGTTGACACAGGAACCAGAGCCAGTTCAGGGTAGCGTGCCAGGAGAATATCAAGTTTTCCAGTTGCCCGTTCCAGAGCTTGAATGCTTTCCTGAGTGTTTTCCCGATCGATGGCGTTGATTGCATTGCGAGTTTCTTCGAGCGCGGCGATTGCGTCCCGATCTAGGGAACTTTGAGCCTCATTCGTTGCCTTTTGCCTCTCCTGTTCAATCTCCTGCTGAGATTGAGGATTGGGCTGATTCAATGTCGTAGAGTTCATAATCTTCTCCTTGTTTGTTAATTTGTTTTGGGTTTGGAATAGGTGTTTTTTTCATCGCGATCGAACAATTGTTCGATCTACTTCTAAGCCTTCACTAGCCCATTAGTTTTTCCTTTGGTCTTGTACCAGAGGCTTCTCCCCTGCTCCACTCCGACTGCTCCCTTGCCTCTTCGTTGGTTGCAGGCGAGCTACAGCATTGGAAGCAGGTGGGGACGGGGACCGGGCGGGAAAGCTTTATCGATCCGATCGATCTCGGCTTCGGTCAACTGGATCTCCCCAGCCCCGGCGTTTTCGGCTGCGTGTTCGGGGCTAGAGGCCTTGGGGATTGCGAAGAGCGAGGGCCGCCGCACTAGGAACCGAAGCGCAACCTGGCGAGGGGTCGCGTTGTGCGCGGCGGCGATTTCCTGCAGCACGCGGCCTCCGGTCGTGTGCGGATTTGGGAAGTGCCCGTGACCGAACGGGCTGTAGGCGACCACGGCGACGCCATGTTTCTCACACCAAGGAATCACGGCATGCTCGATCGCGCGCTCTTTCAAATGGTAAAGAACCTGGTTGCAGACGAAACGACCCTCGCCGGCGATCGCCCGGGACTCTTCAAGGTCGGGCAGATCGAAGTTGCTCACTCCCCAGGAGAGAATCTTCCCCTCGTGCTGAAGCTGCTCGAAGGCGGCAATTGTGTCCTCCAACGGGTGCTGACTGCGCCATTGCAAGAAGTAGCAGTCCAGTCGATCGGTTTTGAGGCGAGCAAGCGACTTCTCGCAAGCCGCCCTCGTCCCGCGCCGAGAGGCATTATCGGGAAGTACCTTGGAGACCAGGAAGACCTCCTCGCGTCGCCCGACGATCGCCTCGGCGACCACTTCCTCGGCGATGCCGTACATCTCGGCGGTGTCAATATGGGTCATGCCGAGATCGAGACCTCGACGCAGCGTGGCGATTGCGGAGGCGCGATCGCTGCGATCGATGTACCAAGTCCCTTGACCGATCGCAGCGACCCCACGCTTTGTGAAACCAAACCGACGCTGTTCCATGCTTGTTCTCCTGATTAGATTCTTTTCTTTTGCAAGTTAGCAATTATACCATTTTTCTAAAGATGTGCTAGAGATAAAGAATGTAAGATCCAAGACCATCCTGTGAGAAAACCAATGAC
>NZ_JAUBSX010000157.1:0-5013 GCF_036704885.1 Microcoleus sp. F4-D5
CTCTTGTCTCGGATGATTCACTTTTACCCCCTCAATTCGCGTATGTGCCAGTTGGGGGTGCGGAATGTGGGTTAAAATTTGCTTGACAAGCTGTTGCAAGCGTTCTTGCAGATAGGAAGGAACAAGAGGCGGCTCTTGTAGTGGGCTAGTATGAATAGTTTGATTGAGGTCGGATAGAGTAAGGAGGTACATTGCTCAGAGCATAAAAGACTGAGCAATAGCGGCGATCGCCAGAAGTCAGGGGGGAGTGGGGAATGAGACAGTGATTTTTCCGGCTTCTCAACTGAAAACCTTAAGGGTGCAGGCTGCTTGTTACCAACTATACAAGTTTGGCTAAAAATGCTACTGATGAAGAAATGATATCGGCAATATCATCTGGATCGAGGGAATAGATCTTTGCTAAAACTTCTTTTTTAATTTTTTCAGAGCCTACCCTCTTGCTGCCACTCACTTGACTTATCGCCACCTCATCCAAACCGCGTTGATAAACTGATAAGGATATTTCTCCATCCAAATAAAGTTGCAGAGTCTTGGTACTGCCACCGCTTAACTTTGCCAGTTGCCGAAAGTTCTTAGAATCGGATTCGGGTATCGTTTTTCCTTTTAACCACCGATATACTGTTGAAAAATCTACTCCGATAGCGGACGCTAAAGCGCTTTGAGTCCAGCCTTCTTTTAGCAGCAGCTCGATCAACTGAGTCAGCCGCTTTTGGCGATCGAGTATAAGAGAAGATACAGAGCTAACAGTCACAATTGCTTACCGAAAATTTAGGTTTAAAGTCCTGGGGTACACGGGAACTAACGCCCTTGCGAGACACCGACAAGAGTTTGGCTGAGGAGACTCCTCCGAGTGTAAGCCGAGTAGTGGAAAGAGGAAGCCCAAAGAGTGGTCTTGGGAATCCCCGCGCGCGAACGCACCCGGAGGATGTCAACTAACGCTTTTACCGTACACTATTTTACTTTCTGCTGCGTTGAAGCCGATACTTTTTCGCTATTTTACGCCCTTTCTACAAAATTTGAGCAATCAAAGCCTTAATCGATTACGCAACTACCCTTGCATTATGCAATACTTAATTTTGCACCGTGCAAAACGGACGGAACATCAATGTCATCCTCCAACACAGTTCGCGGTTCTGATGCACATAACTTCTCTGTTGTTCGCAGCGCTGAACTCACTGCTCCAGTTGCACAGGACTGCCACCTAAACAAAGCCGACGCTAAAGATTTGTCTGCCCAGAGCAGTACGCTCACTGATGCTGAAGCATTAGAATTAAGCAGCTTGGAAGCGAAAGTCGAACGGAGCTTGAAAGCTTTCTGGGAAATAGGGCAAGCTTTGCGCCAGATCCGGGATCGCCGCCTCTACCGACAAGACTTCTCGACGTTTGAAGACTATTGCACTAATCGGTGGGAAATGTCTCGTCGCTGGGCTTACCAATTGATCGAGGCGGCAACCGTCTATGAAAATGTGCGCCATGGCGCACAAATCCTTCCCGCCAATGAGCGCCAAGTTCGCCCTCTAACAGCACTACCCTCCCAAGAGCAGCCTAGGGCTTGGGCCCAAGCCGTTTCTACTGCTCCGAACGGCAAACTTACGGCTTTTCACGTTGCCCGAGTTGTTGAAGAACACCAGAAAAAAATTTCGAGGAATAAGTCTAACAACGAGAACAGTTCCAAAAAGCAACGAACTCTTTCAACCAATCATCCAGCATCAGACTGTAAGATTTTAGCAGCCAATCAAGAGGATGCTGAGGGATTGGGAGCAACATCCAGTCAGACAGAAACTCAATGCCGAAGCTGCTGGAACTGCTATCATTGCAGTTTTGAGCCTGTTCAAGACGACCCGCACAGTTTTTATTGTCAAAAGCTGGGCAAACTAAGCTTTATTGAGAAGGATGGTAACGAACGGGGAGCTGAATGTAAATTGTGGCTTTTTCGATGGAGCGATCCGGAGTTAGTTAAAAAGGCAAGACGAGCCGAGCGAGATACTTTTAGTTTAACTCTACAGTTCCCGATAGACTTGCAAGACCAGATCCGAGATGCGGCTAAAACTCAAGGGCTGGCCGTAGCAGATTGGGCAGTACAAATAATCGAAGCTGCTGTTTCTACAATGAGTCTGGCAAATGAAATCGGGCCTGCTCTAAACATTCCGCCCGTCGCTACAAGTGATAATTAAGTTTTGGTTTTTCTTGTCAGTTCAAGGTAATGTCTGCTGCCGTCTATTTTTAGCGATCGACTAGCATCGCTAGCCTTTCTATTGTTTGCAACAGCAAGTTGGCACGACCTGAATTTCTAGCAACGGGCGAGAGGAAAGCCGGTCCGATTTCGCGCAAATTTTCAAGTTCAACTCGAAACCATCTCGATAAAAATGATTTGACTTCTGTGTCAGCTTGCTGCACTTCTTCAATCAAACTAGAACGCCCGTCGAGCACTGCCATGATGTCTTCAATATCGGAACTAAAATAAAAGTTGCCACCACCTCTACCCGTGAAAGCTTCTATTTTGGAAGCAAGGAGATAAGGGGCTGAAAAAATTAAAATTTGCCTGCCACTTGGCAGTTGGTAGCGAATAGCACGAGCAATACCAGGACTGTACCAGCGGTTGGAAAAACCCAGCACCGACTCATCACACGGCATGACATCAATCGAAATTTCCCCGCAGTACCAGCGACACAGCGGTGCCCCCGGTTCTGTACTTTCTAGGAGTCCCAGGGTGCGCAGCAAGTCTGACAGTTGATAGTATTCAGCCCGAGATGCAATGGAGACTACACAATCTACATCATCGGTGGGTCGAATGTCGGGGGCTGCTGCTTCATCCAGGTAAAGCGAGATGGTTGCTCCTCCTGTAAAGACGATGGTAGCGGGTACAGTCGAGAGCACTGCAGCCACTGTTTCCAGCATGAATATCTGCGGATTCATGCTGGAAACAGCCTGCTTTCAAGTTCGCTAGCGGCCAAACGTTGCTCTCGCACCCTACCTACCCTCAACGCATCAATCAAGCTCAGCAAGGCGTAGAGTTCCGGATCGTTACTGGCAGCGACAGGGACTGAAGGGTACAAAGGGGCGATCGCCTGCCCCCTGACGGCACCTTGAGGATCTGGCCACACATAAACTTCAGAGGGCGAGGCAAGCAGCTTGCTTTTTAAGGGCTCTGCAGAATGTGCGGTAGGCAGTCCCCGACTTAAGGGACCGGGCTGGGCGTAGAATACATAGCGCAGCCCGTGAACCAAGAATTCTAGGAGTGCTTGTTTTCCTATCCTCCGATGTTCGCGATCGTACAAGCCTGCTGCGGAGCATCGAGAAAGAGCTCCGTGAACTTCTGACGCACTCATGCCCAAACT
The DNA here is from genome assembly GCF_036704885.1 of Microcoleus sp. F4-D5. Lineage (NCBI taxonomy): Bacteria > Bacillati > Cyanobacteriota > Cyanophyceae > Oscillatoriales > Microcoleaceae > Microcoleus > Microcoleus sp. F4-D5. The sequence goes on from NZ_JAUBSX010000157.1 coordinate 3,338, forward strand.
TTGAGCGAGGGTGCTGTAAGTCCAGGAATCCTCGCGCCAACAGTGGACTTTAAGCAGGGCAACAATATCTTGCGGTTTGAGCATAGGTGGCTGCGATCGCTTGCGGTTTGCTTTATTCTACATTCGCGAATAGCGAATAAGCAAGCTGTGGCTCCAAAAATTTGCTCCCTCGGCTGGGGTTACGGAATAGGAGTTCTTGTTCGCGATTGCACTCATCGCTATGTGCCTGGAGGTATGGTCTTGGATGTGTTGATGGGATGTGCTGGCTAACCCCGCTTGCAGACAGTTTGATACTCTTGCGCAAACTGACTAACGTATTTATGAATTAAGATAGTCAATCAGCAGTTATGTATGCCAAAAACATTCCTGAAGATAGCTGAAGAGGATTAATAGTTAGTTGCGACCATATTGGCATTTGCTTTGCTATTCTGGAAGAGGAACCCTTCTGTAGTTTGTTGGGTTGGATTAAGGGTGAGTGCTTGTGCCCTTATTTTACCCATCTCAGCAAAGAGGCTTCTTTGTTGAAATACTAATAAAAAGATGGTCAATTTAGAGGCTGAAGACTATAAAGAATTAATAACTCTACTAAAAGATATACCAGAACTAGCCACGGAGCGCCCGCGCCAACGAATTTTGGAACTAGCTGGTTTGAAACAGTTGATACCAATGATCGATGTTTCAGGTGCTTCATTTGTGGCAGTTAGCGAGATCGTTAGCTATCTGTCAAAGTACGGGCGTCTAAATTTCGAGCATGAGGTCTTGGGGCTTTTCTTGAATACCCTGAAGAGTTTTGTAGGAGTTCAGCAGCAAGCTTCTTTGGATAGGTTGCTGATCGAGTATGACATGATGACTCCAATCGCAACATTACCTAACATCCGCGATTGGCGGGGAACAGAAACCACCACAGATGTATCAGAGAAAATAATTGGTGAAAATACACTACGTCCAATCTCATTCTTGCGCCAAGGGCTTCAAGTATCTCGTTCGATTGCTTATATTGGGGTACAGACAAACCAAAAACGTTGGTCAGGTACAGGTTTTCTCGTAGCCCCAGATTTGTTGTTAACCAACAATCATGTATTGCCCAGCTCAAATTTACTTACAAACTCAGTTTTTCGTTTTAATTATGAAGAGAGCTTCCAAGGAGAAGCTCAACAGATAGATGAGTATCGCGCCAAACCAAATGGGGTATTTCATACTAACGACTCCTTGGATTACACTTTAGTTCAAATCGAAAGAGAACCTGGAAAAACATGGGGGTGGTTACCACTACTACCTAGGGAGATTAGTAGCGGTATCAGAGTCAATATTATTCAGCACCCATTGGGACAACCCAAGCAAATTTCACTACAAAACAATTTTGTTCAATATGTAGGCGGCAATGTAATGCAGTATATAACCTCTACCTTGAATGGTTCTTCTGGTTCACCGGTTTTTAATGATGGCTGGGAGGTTCTTGCCCTGCACCACGCAGGAGGTAATATTCCTGAACCCACAACCCAGCAGCGTTACTTTAGAAATGAGGGTATCCTGGTAACAAGTATCTTAGCTGACTTACCTTCCGACTTTGCAGATATGCTTAGGCTCGCAGCATTAACTACCTAGTAGACGTAGGCGGGAGTTAACCTACCATTGATTATTTCTTCAATGCTTTGCCCGAATAAGTCCATTTGAAG
>NZ_JAUBSX010000158.1:0-4790 GCF_036704885.1 Microcoleus sp. F4-D5
CCCTTGTCTTCCTAGACTTCTTGTATAGCAAGACTTTCAGCTTTTACAGATCGAGAAAATCACTTAGGATTGCTATAGTAGATTTAGGAGATGCAGTTGCCGATGAATTAGGAGTAAGCTGTTGTGCCTTTAAATAGGGTATAATAAAAGTTTAGTTTACAATACTCCGGACATTTTTTAAGCAGCCAGAGTACCATAAGACAAGACTGAAGGAAGATTTGGATGATTTAAAATCAAATCCGGGTCTAAATCTAACTTATCAATAAAGGTACAAAGTAGATGCGCGATTTTATTGTAGGCGTTTATAAGAAGCCATTGAAAAGACAAACGACTTGGCAGATGAATGACAACTAGAGAGTTGATGTTTGGCCAAATTTAAGGCAATTAGACTGGCATTAAAATGAAAATCAAGCTGCGGTAAATGACGAGCTTGACAATCAGACAATCCCGTAAATTGCTTGGGCTCACGAAAAATAAATTCAATCTGGAAACGAGCCTGATAATATTCAACAATTTGCTCAGGCGGTAAGTGAATATCAGTGCTAAATAAGAAAGCATTTTTAATTTGTCCGTTGGCTTGAACCTCAGAAATACAAGCCAAACTCATCAGGGTAAGAGCATCTCAATCAGGCTTGACACATTCGTAACAAGTTAAGCTTGTATGGCAGTTGTCAACAGGGTTTGAGAAGATGCCTCAAAGAAATATCGATCCGAGCCTCGTTGTCGGTCGGGGAAAGGTGCAACAATTAACTTAACATTGGGCTTTCGTTGAGATTTAACAATACCTAAGTCTCGATTTTCTCTTCAAGGCAAAATACTCGATCGGAGCGGTTGCCTTACCTTGTTGGCGGGCTACATAAAAATGGTAAAGACCCCGGTAAATCATCTCTAATGAAATCGAATCTATTGGTAAAGAGAGTCGATCGGCAACGGCATCGCCTAAATCTACCAAGATTGCATAAAATATCCAAGTTCCCCAAATTTGCAACTGAATCCCGTTGAGAGAACCCGTCCACAAATAACTCAATCCTAAGAGCCTTTTGACGGTATTAAAAGCCTCCTCAATTCTCCAACGCCTGCGAGATAAATCTGCCACGACGTAGGGTGGTAACACTGTCGGGTCAAGTATGCTTGTCAAATAAGAATGCCAGGTTTTACCCGAACGAACCTCAATCAAACGTAAGGTAATATATGGAGTTCTTGCTGTTCCCGAACCCAAGCATACCAGATGCTCCTTTAAGTCGTAACTTTTGGTAAATACTTGCTTTACTTGAATTGATGCTCCTTTCTTCAAACGAGTAATTAAATGGATGTCTCGTTCAATTAATTTGAGCCAAAAGCTAAAATGGTAGTGCTAAAGAGGAAAGGGTGAGAGAATAAAACTGTTGTAATGCTGACATCGTTTGTCTTTATGTCTACTGCTTTACCTCTGTGTCCGAGTTGTCAGTCTGAATCTGTGATCAAAAACGGTCGAACTCGGCATCAGAAGCAAAATTATAAATGTCGAGATTGTGGACGGCAGTTTGTCGAAGATCCGCAGTGGCGGATGATTAGCAACGAAACCAAAGCTATCGTTGATCGATTGCTCAGCCGAGAAGGTGTCGCTAGCCGGGATTGCCCGTGCCTTGGGAATCTCACAACTGTGGGTGCAACACTACGTCAACGCCAAATACCAGCAGGTCAACAAGGAGGTGCAGGTGCGCCCAAAGCCGAAATGCCGTCTGACGGTGCAGATGGATGAACTGTGGTCGTTCGTCGGTGACAAAGGCAACAAGCAGTGGGTGTGGCTCGAAGAAAGATGTTCAAACCCGTGAGATTGTCGGAGTTCACATCGGCGACCGTAGCGCAGAATCAGCACAAGCTTTGTGGCAGTCACTGCCCCCGGTGTACCGCCAATGTGCGGTGATTTACAGCGATTTCTGGTCAGCCTATGCGGATGTCTTACCCAGCAAACGGCATTTTGCAGTGGGCAAAGAAACAGGAAAAACTAGCTATATTGAACGCTTCAATTGCACTTTACGTCAGCGCGTGTCACGTCTAGTTCGTAAAACCTTGTCATTCTCAAAGAAGCTAGAGAACCACATCGGAGCAATCTGGTTATTCATTCACTACTACAATGCCTCGCTTCCTGTCTGCTCATCCTTTCCTGCTTAGGACTACCGCTAAAATGATAAAATCCTCTATCGAGTAAGAGTAATGTTTGAGCTGGCACCAATTGCAGGATATTTTCTTCGAGCTTCACATCAGAAGCCTTGGGATTTTCGAGAAACCAGAGTTCAACAGGCAGCCGATTCATTAAATCTATGACTGTTGCCATTTTTCCTGCCAACTGTCCTCTTGGCACATCTTCTAAGCTTTTTAGCTTGCAAAATAATGCTTCAAGAGTTGAACTATCTATTATCCAAATTCTCGAAAACTTCCTCAAAGTAAATTGAACACTTTCCGGTAGAGGTCGTTGGTTTCTCTGATACCAAGCAGTTCTTAAACTTGGTAATAGATTTTTGAAGACTCCCTCAAATAATGTGGCGGGAAAACTTAAAAACCTTTGAGACATTGCTTGTTGAGTAACTTTCGTAGGTCGGCACCCTCAAGGGGTGACAACAAGGCTACAAAGAACTCTGGAGCAGGGATAAAGCATGAAGCCCTTGTTGAAAATTGAGTCGTTTGTGGGGTTTGAGATTCATCAGTACGGCGGCTAAATCCGACCAATTCTGGAAAAATTGACCCCAATCGGGAGCGTGCAATCCCATCCCTCAAGTGCTATAGCGTTCTGTTGAACGTCCGGTTTCAGTGGGACGACAAATATACTCAGCAACAGTTCGATGCTGTAAAGAAGCACCTTGTAAAGTGGCTAGAGTATAAGCGATAGAAATGACTAAAACGAGCGCCATTAACCGCCGCTCGTTGACTTTTGTATTTTCCAGATTATAGCCTCCGGTTTTTAAATCTCGAAACATTGTTTCGATGCCCCATCGAGCGGCATAAACGGAGAGAGTCCGAGGTAAACTTTTCAAACTGGTCAGAATATACCAAGGTTCTTTTGGACCTCTACCTCGATATTTTCGTTGACAGTACGCGGCTAAATTAAAGTCTCCAAGCTGATGAGATTTTGTACAATAAATATTGGCAAAAAATCGGGAGTTTCCCGGTTGAATATTTAAGTCTTTGAGCGCTCGATAAACGGCACCATCATCGGCAATACAAGTGCCTTTTTTCTGTCGCAAAGCGAAGTCTATCTTCCTTTGCCTGAGCCAAGAAGCCAGTTGAACGCTGTGGAATTCGCGGTCGCCTAATACCAGAACTGGGTAAGGCTTTAACAGCCGCAATACAGGAGTTAAAACTCTTTTTTGTTCGCGTAAGTTACTGCTCCCTTTTTTGGGTAATATTTCCCAATAAACGGGAATCGCGTGCTGACCCCAAGCTAAACTTAACACAATTAAATTTCGCTCTTGCCCGCAGCGTTCGATCGACAATTAAGAACAGATGTCCTTGATGAATGAGTTGGAGTTTCTTGGCTCGTCTTCGTTGTTGTCGATTGCTCGGTTGGCTCCTCCACTCTTGCTTGAGGAGCTGCTTGATGATGGGAAACCACAACAGTTTTGCTATCAGTTGAGGTAAGTCTAAAAACCGTTGCAGATTTCTCACTCGACTTTCATATTTTATCAGTTGTGGAAATTTGTTGGCTAAAGTAGATAAGCTAACATCTCGATAGCTTTGTAGCATTAACACCAACAATTGTAGCGTTAGATACTGGCGAGGATTTAGATGCGTCTCGAAAACTTTTTGGTATAATTGAGGGAACATGTATTTTGTGTGGGGGTCACAGCGACCCCCAATTTTTTTGGGTTAGGGTTGGCTCAAACCCTTATTATAGCTGATTTCCAGCCCCCTTGTCACCCCTTGAGGTCGGCACCACAAAAAACCTTCACGCTGCGAACATTTTTGTGAGTTCTGTTACTCCTGGCACGCCTCGCCATAGTAAAGTTAATACTGCTGCTACCATCAACGGTAAGTTGAGAATTCTGGCTCGCAAGCCCAGTTGACGGTAGTAATTTTCTTGTGAGGTAATGGCTGGTGTTAGTAATGCCGATAGTTGTGAGGCAATCTCCTCATCTTCCACCATCGGTTTTGTGGTTTTTTTGGCATGGTCACGGTTGGTTTTTTGACTCTTAACCATATTTACTGACTTACACAATTGCTCAATTATTTGTCAATTATATTGCTCGATCTCCCCAACGCTCGCAATCGATCGTACTCACCCCAACGCTGTCGTACACGGCTGTGGTGCAACTATTATCGATCGCCCACCACAGAATTCGATCGCCCACCACAGAATTCGATCGCCCGCCATTATTATCGATCGCCCACCACAGAATTCGATCGCCCGCCATTATTATCGATCGCCCGCCATTATTATCGATCGCCCACCACAGAATTCGATCGCGACGCCAATCGAGCACACAACTTATTAATAATGATAATCGCCATCGGGTGAGAGAGTCCGCCGCAGGCGGACTCTCTCACCCTTTCCCCTATTTGATTATCATTATTATTCCATAATATTTCTATCCCAAGAGGTATTGACAAAATCTACCCCCTTCTAACTTGTTACTAATGGGCTTGACCTGGGGGGGTGACAAAGAGGTCTACGAGATAGACTGTATAAGAGTTGCAGCCCGCATACCTTGTTGATAAAAGCGGCGTTTAGAAGGAGTTAACTGGCGTTTACTGTTCCACCTCCACAGAATATTGTTCTAGATAATTAACCCACTTTTCTCCATCTAAACCAA
>NZ_JAUBSX010000159.1:0-4590 GCF_036704885.1 Microcoleus sp. F4-D5
AAAGGTTTCATCTTATTTTACCTTTTTTTGTCTACCCCCTTGACAATTTGCACTTTTTCTTAACTTGTCACAAATGCGCCTGCTGTGAAAATACAAGCCTTCGGGCTCGGGGCCCCATCGCAAAAAACAATCAAAATAATCCCGCAAGTATGCAACCACGGTTTCTGAGAGTTTTGATGCGTAAGCGAGAGCTTGTATGCTGCCTAAAGGCTAAAAAATCCTCGATCGAGAGAGCTTTTTACTCCACCAGAGCACGCGAAGATTGTACGGTGGAGTCAATTATTTAATTTAAACAGGGCTGACGCATCGGGGCCCATGCGAAACCGGGTTTTTTAGGCCCGTGTGCGGTATACAACGCCTCTTTGCCTAAAAAAACCCGGTTTCTCAACAATCGTGCGTCCAGGACTAGAAAATGGAACGGCTTAGCTTTGCAACCAGCGGGCCGCGTCTTTGGCGTGATAAGTCAAAATCAAATCTGTACCAGCACGCTTGAATCCTGTCAGTGTTTCCATCACTACTCTTTCTTCATCTATCCAACCGTTGAGGGCGGCGGCTTTCACCATCGCATATTCTCCAGAAACGTTGTAAGCAGCAACTGGCAGATTAGTTGCTTCCTTCACGCGCCAGATGATGTCCATGTAAGCTAAAGCGGGTTTAACCATGAGCATATCTGCGCCTTCGGCAATGTCGAGAGCAATTTCTTTGAGTGCTTCCCGGCCGTTTCCGGGGTCCATTTGATAAGTGCGCCGATCGCCAAATTGCGGAGCAGAATCGGCCGCATCCCGGAACGGGCCATAATAAGCTGAGGCGTATTTTGCCGCGTAAGACATGATGGGAATATCTTCAAATCCAGCGCTGTCCAATCCTTCGCGAATTGCTCCGACAAAACCATCCATCATTCCCGAAGGTGCGATAATATCTGCACCGGCTTTAGCTTGAGCAACTGCGGTTTTCTTCAGCAATTCTAGTGTCGGATCGTTCAAAACGCGGCCGCTTAAATCTCCGACTTCCAAATAGCCGCAGTGACCGTGACTGGTATATTCGCACAGACAAGTATCGACCATGACGATTAAATCCGGTACGGCTTTTTTAACTGCTTCCGTCGCTTTTTGGACGATGCCGCAATCGTGCCAAGCACCTGTAGCATCTGTGTCTTTATCTGCGGGAATGCCGAATAAAATAATCGCCGGAATGCCGAGGTCGTAGACTTCTTTTGCTTCTTCTACTATTTTGTCTACCGATAGCTGGTAAACTCCCGGCATTGATGTTACTTCTTTAGCAAAAGCTTCCCCCGGTACGGCAAATAGAGGGTAAATTAAATCGCTGGTTGTCAAGATATTTTCGCGTACCATCCGGCGGATTTGGGGATGGTTGCGGAGGCGGCGGGGGCGGTGAGTTGGAAACATAATGTTTTTTTTACGGTAGATAAAGCCCTGTTTTCTAGGACTCGCGGCGTTTCTTTAAAAGTCTAAAGCTTATTGTTGGCCGATCGCCCTGTACTTAAGTAAAGTTCTGTGAAAGTGTGGATGTCCGTTGTTCCCAGTCAGCAAAGCCAGTCCTTTCTAGTCTTTCCCGTTCCCAGACAGATCCCTAACGGTGCTGGGATCGGTTGGTACGGATATCTCGCTGGCTTCACACCTGCAACCAGGCTGCCCAGAAGCGAGGATAGACTGTAAATTATAAATGTATCGAATAGTAACGGTCTTATGTACAAGCAACTAATTTCAAAGATGAAACCGCTTTTGAAATCACTATTTGCGATCGGTCTGGTACTGACGCTAGCCCTCGGTAACGCTGACGGAGCTTTGGCTGCCCGCAGCGGAGGACGCATCGGGGGCGGATCTTTTAGAGCTCCGGCGCGCAGTTACTCGTCTCCGAGTCGCACTTACGCGCCGCCGGGAGGGGGTTACTACCCGGGCGGCGGCTTTGGAGGCGGCTTCGGTTTCCCGTTCTTGCTGCCGTTTTTTGGCTTTGGAGGCGGGTTTGGCGGCCTGTTCTCGATTTTGATTTTTATTTCGATCGCTAATTTTCTCGTCCAAAGCTTCCGCCGCGCCGGGGGAGGAACTGACGAACTCGGCAACAGCGCCCCCACTACCACCGTATCTGTCGCCCGCTTGCAAGTCGGTTTGCTAGCAGAGGCCCGCAGTTTGCAAGCCGAACTCGATTCCTTAGCGCAAAAAGCGGATACCGATACAGCGGTCGGTCGCGCTCAAGTGCTGCAAGAATCCACTCTGGCGCTGCTGCGGCATCCTGAATACTGGGTTTACGCCGGCGCTGAATCTGTGCAAACTCGCTTGGAAGCAGCCGAAGCTAAGTTTAATCAATTTTCTTTGGCAGAACGCAGTAAATTTACAGAAGAAACGCTCTCGAATTATAACAACCAGCTCCGGCAAGCAGGGAGCAGCAATATCCTGCCAGGTTTGCAGGAAAATGGGGCGCTGGTTGCCTCTGATTTGAATTCAGATCCCGGGGAATTTATTGTGGTGACGGTGATTGTCGGTACTCAGGGTAAACTGCAATTGCCAGCAGTGAAAAACTCTGAAGATTTGCGCCAAGCTTTGCGCCAGATTGGGGGAGTATCGAGCGAGCAGTTGCTGGCGGTTGAGGTGCTGTGGACTCCTCAAGCCAACGGGGACACTCTGACTGCTGACGATATGTTGGCCGGCTATCCTGATTTGCGATCGATTTAGCGAGCAAGACTGGGCGCGGAACACGGTCTTCCGCGCCCGATCCCGTACCAAAGCCGTGCGGAGGAACCCGATTGCTTTTGAGACGGGCATTTCGCACGATTTTTTAGAGGCCGATCGAGTAAAAAAAGATTGTTCAACAAATGCTAGTATTGAGAGATTATTATTCAGCGTGATTAATTTGCTATTGGCAAGACCTGCCCTAGAGGCGTTTTGCCAAGAAGTTAGGCAGGATAAAAAAACTGTATTGAGCGAGGAGTAACTGCTGCGGAAGAAGTTGCGACCGCGCTCCCTCTAAATTTTATATAAAGAAGAAGCGATCGGGAGCTAAACTTATGGCCGACAGCAGCAGAAAGAAAGCACTTTTCATTTTGAGCCAGTTAAATAATGACGATATCGACTGGATCGTCCAAAAAGGCAAAAAGGAAGTTCTAGATCCGGGCGCGATTTTGATCCACGAAGGGAGACAGATAGATGCGCTATACATTGTTTTGAAGGGAAGTTTGACCGTTTCGATCGAAGCGGATCAGACTAAAGAACTTGCTAAAATAGCCAGCGGAGAACTGGTTGGAGAAGTTTCTTTCATTGATACTCGTCCTCCTTTGGCAACGGTGAAGGCGATCGCAGAAACTCACTTGCTGGCAATTCCTAGGCGGCAGTTAGTAACCAAACTTCAACACGATATGGGCTTTGCTTCCCGGTTTTATTATGGAATTTCACTCTGTCTGGCAGACCGGATGCGCGGTACGATCAGACATATAGAATACGGTCGCAATATTGAATTGGCTCAACCGGAATTAGATCGGGAGGATATTAATCCGAACATCATGGAAAATTTGGCTCTAGCTGAGGCTAAGTTTAATTGGCTGAGGGAAAATGTTAGGGCTTGATTAATTTTAAGGCGATCGTTTTTGAGTGGGGAGTGAAAACTGGCCCATCGATACGGTAATTTATCTACGTAAAATCTTAAGTCTAAAAACAGAAGTCGAAAGCAAAATAGGGGCTGGTTTTACCGGAAATCTCGATCGAGAAATGCCGGATCTAAAACCAGCCCCTTTGCTTTGCAGTTGCAGTCTCGCTCGCTGAAACGCAACTACCAACCAGACAGCCTAGATAATTCCCGGCCCTTTAGTGCGGGCGTCTTCATCATTTGTTAGTTTTCCTTCTTCGCCTTTTTTATCTTTGATTTCTGCGAGAATTCGAGCGCGTTCTTCGGCTTCGGCTTCCTCTTTTGCTCTCAAATCGCCCGGTTCGTTGACGTACATTTCCGGTTCGATCGCGTAATTGTTAACTAGACCTTCCTTGTCTACTGTATAACCATCTGTGGTGTGAATGCTTTCGTCATCGGTTTGGTCATCAGTTTTGGTACTTTTCTGCTTCCCTTCGGTGGTTGGGTGCATGAAGTTAGCGCCTTCGCGTTCTTGCCGCGCTGCTGTCTCCGCAGGAGTAATGCCCCTGTCGTAGTGGGGGGCTTGCATATTAGCTTCGATTTCTTCGTCCGCCGGTGTTGACTTGCTAATTTGTTCGTCGGGCGGTGTGGGTTGGCGGTTAGTCATGATTGATTCCTGAGTTATCTTTTCAAAAAGGTCTTTGGCTGATGTTTTAATATTAAGTGTAAGCTAACTCATTAACAAACTATCTTTGGTTATAGTTTGCGAGAAATTCCTGCGATCCCCAATACATTTAGTGAGTCTTCCTCAAGATAGATAAATTTCTCTTTTTATTGAAACTTTCACATTTTGCGACTCTTTGACATCTATCTAAAGAATGATAATATCTTCTCAGGTAAATTACCTCTAATCAAAGGGTTTGCAGTGAGGACTTTGGTCCAATGGCACTGAAAAAGTGAGCAAAAAAAAATCTGTAAGGCAAGATATACATAGATAATTGCCTTACAAACCAA
>NZ_JAUBSX010000160.1:0-4546 GCF_036704885.1 Microcoleus sp. F4-D5
GTCATTGGTTTTCTCACAGGATGGTCTTGGATCTTACATTCTTTATCTCTAGCACATCTTTAGAAAAATGGTATAAAGTAATGATTCCCCCTGCCATTTGTAGGACAAAAGCAGTCCCCAGATTCTATTCCTGGCATTCAGGATGGCGAGGGCTAATACCAATTTCCTAAAGTTCTGCTACAGATAAGGCATTTAAAATGAATTCCCATCCTGTCAAAGAAGCAATGATTTCTTTAGTCAGCTTTTTTAACTCTTTTCGCACCGACTTTCTCAACTCTTCTATTTGTGCAAATCTCAACCATTTCAATTGTTCTTTTAGATACCCCACAGTCTTTCTATTGGGTTAACCTCCGGACTGAAGGCGGACTGAAATAGTAAAAGCACATTCAGGCGGTAGGCTGAGATTTAAAGAACTATGAAATCCGCCGTTGTCTACTTGAATTATGTGCAAATTTGCCGAGACTTACAGGCAAATAGATCCCAGAATTTCTCAAAGCATACTGTATCTAAATCGGTAAAATATCACAAAAACTTTCTCCAGTTAGAGGCTCTACTGCCCCGTACAACCACATATAAGTAAAGTCAAGAAAGCACCTTTCCTTGCGGTTTTATGCCACGACCTGTTAGCTTTCTGCTTTGTATTGTATGCAACCCTATCCCGCTTTCATCTTGACTCCCAGATCGCTGTTTTTTACACTGTTTTAAAAAGCTCTCGCTTTGTCTCAAACTTGCTTTGATGATAACTGGGAGTTTTTTTAAAATTCTTCTACAGCCCGCAACTTTTCTGTTTTTCACTTGCCGGACGCGGTCAGGCATAATTTTCCTTGAAGCCGATATCTTGTCCATTGATGTACTGTCCGATCTGCTACAGGAACGGAGCAACAGTTTGTCAACCATTGATGTACTTCTTTGTAACTACTGAATTCTTCAGGTTCGCTCAATTTTTTTTCGAGTTTCTCTACAATTTGGGCATTCATAATTTTGGGTCTGCCTGAGCGAGGCTTCGCTCGATAATAATTCTGCTATTCCCGCGTCTGGATCGCTAGATAACCATCTTTATATTGTGGTACGGTGTTTACCGGCGCCGTACAGCAGAGACAAGACGCTGTATACCGTTTGGGTTGTAAGCCAATAAAGAACTTGTAGTTTTTCGTGGCGCAAAACATCTTTCTCTTTCCTCGTTAGAGTGGTCAGCTTTTCTGTTGTTTCCCGAATTTAAATCCGAACCCACGACTGACATTTTTCTTCCTTATATTTGGGTACTAGCTCACAAAAACGATACCTACTAATTCTAGCACTATTTTAGGAAATAGGTAGAAGTTTTTCTGTTCTCAGATACGATTAATTTACAGGAATGGCTGATTGTTTCTACATGGTCTGTCAAATGGTTAGCGTATATTTGATAGAACTGCTTAATAAATATTGACAGTATTTAAGTTTGCTAAATCTGATGCCGACAATAATTAAAACATTCCCATCGTCACTCTTAAAAGCGTCCAAGTCTATTCAATTTTTACACACTATATTATTGTACGATCGCACTCGGAAAGAGAGAAAGTCCTTAAAAAAAAGCATTTGGGAGGCTCGATTGGGCGATCGGGTCACACTTGCTAGCTCTTTCCCCAGGTTAAAGTCAGTCATCACAACAAACTGAGGTAAGGAGCACACGCTTGCCATGTGCCAGTTGCGTCACTCCTGTCAGATTTAACGAGCCCAACGAAATGGAAGGCTTTATGAGTATGAAAGCACCACCCACGGATCTCTCGACACCCAATGAGTTACAGTCAGTTCCGCTGCCATCAGGGAAATCGCACTTGCCCAACCTGTGGCAGTTGTGTAAGTCCTGTTCCTATTTGAATTTTAAGATACTCAAATACCTTCTTTTGCAATACTGCAACTTTGTTGCGGTGAGCAGTTACCGGGGTTGGCTGCAGCACCGCCGTCCCAGTGTGAAAAATCTCCGAGAGCATAATTTGAGCAGAGAATCCAGGATGTGTTTGTTCTGTAGTATATTTATTTAAGGCGTTGCAGATTTATGGTGTGAACGACTCAATCTGCAAAAAATTAAACCAGTGCATCAGAACATCTTCGGAATTTCCAACTTATCTATTTTCATACCGTAATTCAGCAACGCCTTACTTAAATAACATTTAACTTGCAGAGGTTGACGATGAAACCTTCAGAACAGCTATCAACACCGTCCAGTGTCTTTGATGAAACCTTCCGCGACAATCCCGATCCTTGGGGATATACCACCAAATTTAACGAAATCAGTAAATTCCGAGCAACTATCAGAGCTTTGCCAAAAGTCCAATTCAAAAATGCTTTTGAAATCGCCTGTGCCATTGGTGTACTGACGGAGAAACTAGCTCCCAAATGTGACAGACTACTGTCAGTAGACTATTCGGAAGTGGGATTGGTCGAAGCGCGGAAACGCTGCCGCCATCTCCCGCAGGTGCGGTTCGAGCAGATGCAGATTCCCCAACAGTTCCCAACTGAAAAATTCGATTTGATTTTATTTTCAGAAGTCGGCTTTTTTTTGACTATGGCAGACCTTTTGGAAACCAAACAAAAAATTATTGACGGTTTGCTTCCGGGCGGATATTTGTTGATGGTTCATTATCGCTTTACAGCGGGCGATTATTTTATCCTCGATGGCGAGACTGTTCACAATACTTTTGTCGAAAATTCTACATCATCTTTGAAACATCTTGGCGACCCGCGCAAAAAGTTTTTCATGCTAGATTTAGCACGCCATCACAAACGCTATCGGATGGATTTGTTTCAGCGTTTGTAGATGATACAAACAGATAGAGTCAGACAGCCTGCATCTATAACTGTCCTGACGCACGCGGTCAAAAATCCAGTTTCTGTGTCAATCTATGAATGGAAAGATCCACGATTTGTCTGAGAAACCGTTTTTTTTGCACGCACGACTATACAATTAAGTGTCGTCTTTTCCCAAGGCGCGGTGATTGTCGCGGGGGCATCCCGGCTGTTAGAAATATACCCAGAAAAGAAACCCAGTCAAGCGAAGCTATCGTCAAGAAAATTTCGCACAGCAAAATTCCAGGGTAGTCATAAATACAGCATGTTCCATGTAGATGTAGTACAAAAAAACCGGGTTTCGAGCAACAGAATTATTACTAGAGGCGAGAACTGTCAAGAAACCCGGTTTCTGGGATGTATTTCATAAACCTGGAATATGCTATATGTAGCGATCGCGGATATTACCCGGCTCTACATTCATTATAGTGATGAATGAAATACAAAACGGCTCCAATATGATTCTCTAATTTTTTTGATCGAGAAAAAGTTCGCCTTAAAAGTCTTGAAACTCGTTGGCGTAAAGTATTATTAAACCTTTCAATATGACTGGTTTTACCACTTTCTTTGCCAACGGGTTTGTGACGTTTTGAGGCAATAAATTTTTCATAAGATACCCAAAAATCCGTATAGCAAACCGCACATTGTCGATCGACAGGCGGCAAAGATTCCCAAAGCTTTTGTTTGTGCCGAGTTTCGGCTGCGATATCCAATATAAACTCCAACAATTTCTCTAGTTTTTCTGTATATAGCCAGCCAGACGATCGTGTTGATTATCTTTTTTTATAACAAAAGACCATAATTCATCACATTCAATGATTAATTTTCCTTTAGCTTTCTCTGAAACCTTTAGTTTACGAGGCGTTTGGGCGTATTTATTATTTACATAATTTTGCCGCCAAGTTGGAGAAACCCAGACCGAACGAGCAATTCCAGCGAGAGAATTTTTTTTGAATACAAGTCGATATATTAAATTATTAGTTTTTTGAAAATTCATTTTTTGTATAATTATCAACAAACTGCTTGCCACATTGTTTGCACTTAAAAAATTTTTTGTTGTTGTTGTGGGTACTGCCATTTTTTACGGTTTGTTTTCCTTGGCAGTATGGACAACAAGGTCGGCGATTTAAGAAATTAAAAAAAAATTCACAGCCAGTTAATTTACTGGAGTTTAGACTAAAAAACGAGCGCATCTAAAAGTAGCTGCCTTTGAAGATCCGGCAAGCTGTTGCTCAAAAACTCAAGAGAGAGAAGGTTAAATAGCCAATCTTGAAGACTTTTTGCGTCGAGAAACCCGTTTTTTCACAGTGGGATAGCATGGTGCCTTGGTACGTACCTTTCCTTGTTCCCAGCCGGGGGATTTTCCCCTCTGTTTGGGCATTTTTGCGGGAGTACCAATGTCAACTAAAACCGACAACATTGATTGGGCAACACGTCCAGGCGTTAAATTAATCGTAGCAGATTGCCTGCAGTAATACATTCTCGACCACTAAATCCCTAGCTAGCCAGAGTTGCCAACTCATCAATGGCATTAAATCACTCCAACGCTGGTGATTGTTCAGGAGTTCTCAAGTTAGGCAAAGTCCAATGCAATCGTTGCGAAAGCAAACCGATACCAATGATCCACCCCAAAACGGCGTAAATACTTAAACCAGACAGTTTCTAAGGGTAGAGTTCGTTCTCCCACCCAAGCCAACCATAAGGGTGGAAATGGCTGACC
>NZ_JAUBSX010000161.1:0-4478 GCF_036704885.1 Microcoleus sp. F4-D5
TACTTATTATCTCGGATGATTCACTTTTATCCCCTCCATCTGCCTATGTGCCAGTTGGGGGTGCGGAATGTGGGATCAATAGCCTTCGATCGTATGAAACAACTGCCATTTGTTTGTGTCGCTTCACTAGAGATAGTTGCTGCAATTACTCTAGACATTGCATTTGGTTCTAGCCAATTTAATGATGCTAGCGCCAGAAATTATTCTTAGGCGCTAACAGCAAAGGTATTTGCCACAGTGCACAGTTGTCCGTCAATACACAAGCAGCAAACTAATTGAACCTACCTCCATGCAAAAAATGAAAATCTGGGTGAACTAGCCACTACTTATACCCATGCAACGAGCAAACCGCACTGGGTAGGGACGATCGTACTTGTGAGTGCGATCCCCCCAAACCATTCGAGAAAATCGGAAAGTTCCTGCTTGCGATCTTCGACATTATCGGCAAGGATCAGAATTTGTTTGCCGCTGCTGCGTTCAATAATCGCGCGAACGTCGTCTTTATAAGGCCGCTTCGCGTGATCTACAAACACCAAATCCGGCAGCGGTATCTCATTGGGAATTTGCCTAATTGCCTCCTCAGAAGGACAAATCCACTGCCGAATCTGGCTATCTATTCCTGCTTGTTGAAAGTGTTCCCCGGCTTGCTCTGCTACAGATTTATCGAACTCGACGGTGTGGATGATAGCCTGAGAATCTCCAAGTGCGAGGTAGCAGGTAGAGAGACCGTATCCAGTACCGAGTTCAAGGATAGTCTTTGGTCGTACAGCAGCAACAACAGCTTGCAAAATTGGGCCGGTATCTTGACGAATCGGATTTCGCCAAGCACTTTCGCCGTACTGTTCGCCACCGAGGACACGGATTTTTTCAATTACGGCTAAAACTTGTTGGTTCATATGTAAAAGTGCGTGCGATCGTCCTATGCGAGTTAAACAGGACGATCGCACAAACTTTATTTGTACGGTGGGAACTGCCCGCCAAAACTCTACAGGTGGTGTAAAAGTTCAGTCTGTGCGATCGTCCGATTTGAGTTAAAAAGAGAAGGTGGTTCTGATTGCTCCGACAACAACATCCGGGTTGCGATCGTCATGGTTGGGGGCGGTCAACCAAAAGATACCAGGAGTAATCGTGATATTGTCGGTCAGTCGATGGGTATAAAAGGCTTCAACGTGAAATCCCACGTCGCGATCCTTGCGCTGTCCGGCAGGTAAACCAATCGCTTGAGCGATCGCCCCATTGCTCGTACCAGTCAACCGAGGTTGCACCCCAAAAACAAGACCAGCTAAGTTGCCTTCTTTGCCCAAGTCATAAAAAGCTAGAGAAAAACGATAGTCCACCACATTAGCATCTCCCTTCGTACCCTTGCCCAAGGTACGAGCATTGATCAAACCGACAGAACCGCTCAACCCCAAAGTCCGGGAGACTCGATAAGAGATTCCAGGAAGATAGGTGTTGGCGACAACTGCTCCTGCCCCTTGAATTTGAGCAGCGTTACTGCCGCTAAACGTATCAACCCCAAATTGAGGAGAGTATAAGTGGACATAATTTAAAGAAATATCGAGCGGGCCGAAATCGAAGACCGTTCGTACAGAACCACTGTAGCCAGCTTTGGAGAAACCTACACTCGGGTCGTTAGTCCGGAATTCGCTGCCGGCGGCGAAATCGAAGTTCAACCACGGAGTTGCTTTCCACTGTACGCCAATCCCTGTCTGCTGAATGGCGGGATACAGAATCGGGTTGATTGAACCAAAGTACGATAGAGCTCCTGTAGTCGGACTGGCAAATGGACTCAGGGGTGCTGAAAGTAGCCGGTTGCTAGAAAAGGCATTTAAAGAAACCAGCAGTTTGTCACCCACCGGGAAGCGGTATCCCAATCCGATCAAATTCAAACTTCCATTTCCTGATATGTCGGATGGCAGGAAACGAGTTTCATCAGTCGGACCGCTGAGACGACCTTGCGGAAATTCGGTAGCTGCGTTAAGTGGCCTTAAATTTATGGCTTCCATAACGACGAACAAGCTGTCTTTACCCGTGAAGCTGCTATTCAAGTTGAGTTGGAGTCGATAGCCGAATGTAGTGTTATTCGCTTCGCTAGCATTTTTGCCAAAAGCATCTCCCAGATAAGTCAACACCTGACCCGTCAGCTTTGTGGTGGTGGAGAATTGGTTGGCTTCGAGTTCTGCTGTGCGAGCTTCCAAAGCATCGACGCGGCCCCGCAGGGTTGCCAATTCCGCTGCAAATTCTTCTTGCAGCCGTTGGACGGCAAGCAAGTCTTCTTTGGTCGCTAAGTTCGTCCCAGCGTTAATTAGCTCTCTCACCTTATCCAAGCAAGCGTTTAAGCCGGCGGCAAATTCGTAGCGGGTCATTGCCCGGTTGCCGCGGTAGGTGCCGTCGGGATAGCCTGCGATACAACCGTACCGTTCGACTAGAGATTGCAATGCTTGAAATGCCCAATCTGTTGGCTTCACGTCGGATAGCTGAGAGACTGAGGTCACTTGATCCATCGACGATGTGTTGTCTTCTGATAATTCCCGGTTGAGGGGATTTTGCAAGTCAGGCTCAACAGGGGTATCCCGATCGAGAAGCGATGATTCGGGGTTGGGGGTTTTTTCCCTTACTGGCTCAATTGAGGTATCTGCTTGTGGAAGTTCTGCTGTTAGCCCTGAGACAGGAATCACTTGTTGGGTCCAGGTGTTCTCTGGCAACGGATCGGAAACTAGGGAATTTTCCTTTGTTGGCTCTGACCCTGTTTCCAGATTTGAACCGATCTGTTGACTGAAATCTGCCGTTTTGTGCGTTGCTATTGGTTGGTTAGTAGGGGTTGGAAGCACGACGCCGTTCGGGGAGTTCTCGCTCACCTTTTCACCGCTAACTGGCGTTGCTATTTCAGTATTAGTAGGGGTTAGAAGCACGACGCCGTTCGGGGAGTTCTCGCTCACCTTTTCACCGCTAACTGGCGTTGCTATTTCAGTGTTAGTAGGGGTTGGAAGCACGACGCCGTTCGGGGAGTTCTCGCTCACCTTTTCACCGCTAACTGGCGTTGCTATTGGTTGGTTAGTACGGGTTGGGAGCTGCACGCCGTTCGGGGAGTTCTCGCTCACCTTTTCACTGCTAACTACTGATTCTGGCAGTGGATCTGCTTCGACATTATTTATTTGGGGATCGGTTTCTTCGCTGTTGGTTGGTAAAGCTGTTGGTTCTTCAGTAATTGGGGAATCGACTGCGCGGGCGACCGCCAACGGCATCAGTCCACTGCCTAAAACAGCTAGCGTAACTACTAAAGTTTTGCCAAAAAGTGTATTCATTGTATATTTACCTCACATCCTAGTGGGTAACATATCACAGCTTGCGTACTTACTCACTTTTTTTTTGTTTGCTGCGAGCAAGCAATTTCCCACTTTTTTTGTTGCGTGTGATGGGTAGCTTGCTACAATCAATTATTTGAGGTATGCGAACCTAAAAACTTAATCCTGCTTTTAGCGGAGTGTGAGTAACGTAGCGTTACAATAGCTTTACACGTCGAGCGAACACAGAATACCTAAAGCAGAGGAAGAAAAATTTAGCCAGTGAGATGCAGTTTGGTATGAGAGCAATTTGGGGTTTTTGTTGGTTTTTGGCGTTACTTTTGTGGTGCGGTAGTGCCAGTGCGGGAGTTTTGAGCGATCGCATATCCAGTTTTCCCAATTGGCAAGGCAAACCTCCTATCGCTTTAGCTAAGGGAGATTTGGTTTATCCAGATTGGATGGCCGGCACTTGGAATGTTGCGAGCACTTTGGTAGATTTAGCATCTCCTTTAGCCCCAAATATTATGACGCCCGGTTTTGAAGGCAACCGTCGCTATTTGCAGCAGCCGATATTGTTTAAAGTCCGGTTTCAACCAGAAAAAAATATTGGTTTTGGTTCTAATTATATATCTAAAAAAGCTACAAAAATTGTAGCCGATCGCACTTTTAACGGTTTGAATATTGCCAAGGCTTATTTAGGCGACGGTGGCGTACTTTCGGTAAAAGTCGATCCGAACAATCCCAACCGCCAAATTACAGTTTTGAAAGGGGAACGCCAATTAATTTCGATTGTTACCAGTCGGGGAACTGAGACGCCGAATCCTCGCGAGTTTGTATCGACAGAGATTTCTCAGCAGGTGTTTCGGGGAGAGTCTGATATTTATTTAAACGAGGTGGAAACAACCACGGCTTATCGAGTTGTTGGAGGCGGAGAAAATGGCGATTCTGCCAGTAAGAGAATTGAGGCGGATCAGGTGACAGCGATTTATTTGTCGCCGCAAGACCCGGATTATTTTGCTGCTGGAGGGCATCCTGTGGCTTTGTACCGATATCGGTTGGAGTTGCTGCCGGCATAATTCAAGCTGTCATCTCGATCGACCTAGCAACGATCGGCCTGGCGATCGCCCATCTCTCCCCTGTCATCAGCTTTCCTAATCACAGCCATCAGTTTAACTGTCGTTACACCCCTTTACA
>NZ_JAUBSX010000162.1:0-4082 GCF_036704885.1 Microcoleus sp. F4-D5
TAATTGGGTCAACAGGTAAAATATGAGTAAAATTACTCATTGACAATAGTGCTTTTAGCTTAACTTGTGAGTAATGGGCAAATTTCTCAACCAGATGCAGCAGCAGTGAAACAAGTCTGGGAGTTATACGTTAAGCCTCAACTTTAATCATAATTCGATCGCCCTCAACTCCCCAACTCCCCTCAACTCGCCGCTTCCATCCCCCAACCCCGCACAATACTTAATAAAAACTTTACAAAAGTTACCATGTCGCCCAACATGGGTTAGAGTTATCCTATAAAATCCAGCAATCCTGCAAAGCGTCAACCTTCTCGTCACTTATCCAGTGGTTCGATGACTCAAACCCAAAGTACCAAAACCGCCACCACAACAGCAATTCATGTCTTGACAATTGCTCCCGCCTGTGTATTGCGAGGTCGATCGGCGATCGCACAAGCCGGAGATGCGATCGCCCGTTTCGGAAAGCGGCCGCTAATCGTCGGCGGCAGCAACTCCCTCGCCGCCGCCCAACCCTACTTGCAACCAATCCTCGAACAGCAGCAGTTAAAATCCGCCGAAACAGCATACGGCAAGGATTGCAGCGAAACCAGCCTCGAAACCCTCCGCGCAGCCGTCCAAACCCATCAAGCCGATTTCATTATCGGTGTCGGCGGCGGCAAAGCCTTAGATGCAGCCAAACTCGTCGCCCATCAGTGCAAAATCCCGATCGTCACAATACCCACATCAGCAGCCACCTGTGCCGCTTGGACAGCCCTTTCTAACATTTATTCAGAACAAGGTGCATTCCAATACGATGTCACATTAACCAGATGTCCAGACTTATTAATACTCGACTACGGCTTAATTCAAACCGCACCGCAGCGGACATTAGTAGCAGGAATTGGAGATGCGATCGCGAAATGGTACGAAGCATCAGTCAGCAGCGGACACTCCGAACAAACCCTGATAATTTCGGCCGTCCAACAAGCTAGAATACTGCGCGATATTTTATTCCAAAAATCAGCCGCCGCCCTCAAAGAACCCGGTAGCGAAATCTGGCAAGAAGTCACAGATGCAGCCGTATTGCTAGCAGGAGTAATCGGCGGAATTGGCGGCGCCCAATGCCGCACCGTCGCCGCCCACGCCGTCCACAACGGCCTAACTCATCTATTAGCAAGTCACGGCACATTGCACGGCGAAAAAGTTGCCTACGGCATTTTAGTACAACTGCGACTAGAAGAAATGCTGCAAAACAATCAACTCGCCGCTAGCGCCAGACAGCAACTGCTAAAATTCTACGCCGAGATTGGATTGCCCCAAACTTTAGACAACCTAGGACTCGGAGACATTACCATCACAGAATTGCAGCGCGCCGCCAACATAGCCTGCAATCCCAATTCCGACATCCACCGACTGCCTTTTAAAGTTGTTCCCCAACAATTAATGGCAGCGATGGTTTCTACCACCGCACCTGTGGGAGAATTAAAGATTAAGAATTAAAACAGTTTGTAGTAAGGACTAAAGTCCTGAAAAGGCTGTGCTAGCAAGGACGAAAGTCCTTACTACAAACCAGGAAAACTGACAACTGACAAAAAATAAATGACCTTGGATTGGATTAGCCCTGCTGACAGGTTGCAAAAACTACCGCCCTACGTATTTGCCCGTCTCGACGAACTCAAAGCCCGCGCCCGCGAACAAGGACTCGATTTAATAGACTTAGGAATGGGAAACCCCGACGGTGCCACTCCTCAACCAGTAGTAGAAGCCGCCGTCGCAGCTATCCAAAATTCTGCAAATCACGGCTATCCACCCTTTGAAGGAACTGCCAGTTTCCGCCGTACTATTACTAAATGGTACAGCCGCCGCTACAACGTTGAACTCGATCCAGAAAGCGAAGCATTGCCTTTGTTGGGTTCTAAAGAAGGTTTAGCACATTTTGCGATCGCCTATATCAATCCAGGGGACGTAATCTTAGTACCAAGTCCCGCTTATCCCGTATTATTTCGCGGCCCGATTATCGCCGGTGCAAAAGTTCACAACATCATCCTCAAACCAGAAAATGACTGGGTAATTGACTTAGGCGACATTCCCGACAGCGTAGCCGAACAAGCCAAAATACTCTACTTTAATTATCCCAGCAATCCGACAGGAGCGACTGCACCACGCGAATTTTACAAAGATATTGTTGCTTTCGCACACAAACATCAAATCTTGCTGGTTCACGACTTGTGTTATGCCGAATTAGCCTTTGACGGCTATCAACCGACAAGTTTATTAGAAATTCCCGGCGGTAAAGAAATCGGTGTCGAATTTCACACCATGTCCAAAACTTACAATATGGCCGGCTGGCGAGTCGGTTTTGTAGTAGGAAATAGCAAGATTATTCAAGGTTTGCGGACATTAAAAACTAACCTAGATTACGGTATATTTTCCGCATTGCAAGCAGCAGCAGAAACAGCGCTGCAATTGCCCGACAGTTACTTAGACGAAGTGCAGAATCGTTACAGGACTCGCCGGGATTTCATGGTGGAAGGATTGGCAGAATTAGGGTGGAATATTCCTAAACCTCTGGCTGCAATGTATCTTTGGGTTCCCTGCACTCCGGGCATGAGTTCGACTGATTTTGCCCTGAATGTTTTGCAGCAAACGGGTGTGGTGGTGACTCCTGGGAATGCTTTTGGTCCGGGCGGCGAAGGATATGTGAGAATTAGTTTAATTGCAGATTGCGATCGACTGGGAGAAGCATTGCGGCGTTTGAAACAAGCTAATATTCGCTATCAATAGTCATTGGTTATTGGTAATTGGCGATCGGCCGCTCACTCTGCATCAACTCATTATTATGTTAAGGATGACACGCATCACCCCCTAAACATAATAATGAGATTAACAAGCTCAGGCGCATATAAATTGTACAGTCAAGTTTGATGAAATTATTGTGGGGTGTCCCGCCCGCCCGAAAAATACAACGCAAGGTGCGGGACAGCTTAGTGCGTAGGATGCCCCGGAGCAGAATAAACCTGTTAAAATCGAAATAATTAATCTCCGAGGCACTCTACAAGTTGATTTAAGAGTGACTCTTTATTTTGTGGCAAGGTTTGAAACATCCGTGGATGTACGAGGTGCGATGCCGTGTCTCCTTAGTTATACTTAACAAAGATCATTAAGAAAGCATTTTTGCTATGTCCCTAATTGAATCTAAGTTAAACAACACCCGCAACCTTTTACAAGAATTAGGCAACTCAGTCTCTAGCTTAGTCAACTCATCTCCTGATGTTTTTGCTGATGCGGGAATTAAATCTTGCCTAGATGATTTTTTAACTGTTTATCAAGAAGCCGTCCAACGCCTAGAAAATCCTAGTTTTCGGATTGCTACTCTGGGCACAACTTCCTCTGGAAAGTCAACGATTGTTAACGCGCTGATTGGTCGAAAAATTGCGCCTATTGAAGCCGGAGAAATGAGTGGGGGTGTATTAACCATCAAACATTCTCAAGAACAGAGATTAATGATTGCAGAAACGGAAGATGCTGCTTGGGAGGCTGGTGAATGGGCGGGATTAAGCGATGAGGATGTATACCAGCGGATTCGCAGTGTGATGCACTCCTATCACGCGGCGCGGAAAAAGCGTGAGTATGTTGCGCCACAAATAACAGCTCATGTTCCTCTTTTACCTGCTTGTGATGCTTCTTTACTGGGTTTACCCAACGGAATCGGAGTGGAATTGATTGATTTACCGGGATTGAAATCAGTTCAAGACCGGGCTAACTTAGCAACTATCCAAAAGCAAGTTAATAAAGCTTTTAGTTTAGTGGCTTTGGACTATATGCAGGTAGATGATGAGCACAGAAAACGCTTATTAGAAGAATTAAAGACAGTTGTCGGATATCTACAAGGTCGCACAGATTCGATGATTTTTATCTTAAATCGGGTCGATAACCGAGGAACCGATGATTTACCCCTATCAGAGCGGATTGATAAGTTAAGAGAAGAAATTAAAGAGGTCTTATCGCTTTCAGAACTTCCTGATGGTAACCGTTCAGGGGGTGCGCCTGCGGCGCACCACCCCAAGAGGAGTTTAAGCATCAATATGCTTGGGAGTCTAGGG
>NZ_JAUBSX010000163.1:0-3591 GCF_036704885.1 Microcoleus sp. F4-D5
CTTTCCGCAAACATAAGCCAGTTAACGGTTTGTGACACTTTTCTCTATTATTCTATCATAAGAGTGATGGAAGAGCGTTATAGCCTTTCTCAGGTAGATGAGGTACAATGCGACCAACCGGAATTGGCTGGAAAATATAAAATAACAAAAATCAGTTCGCTATAATTCAATTGATGAGTATGCGCCCAGCGCAGACGCTTTCCCAGAGTTGACCAGCAGTTGCTCGGGCGCTTTGCAGCCGATCCGCTCGTGGAGTCGCTCGGGCGCTTTGCAGCCCATCGGACGCTCGTGGAGTCGATTGGGCATATGACAAAAAATATCAAACATCAATCAAAAATGAAATTTTACTCGGTTGACTTGCGGCAAAAAATAATTAATGTTTACGAAACTGAACCGATTTCCCAAAGACAACTAGCCAAGCGGTTTTGCGTTGCTCTGAGCTTTGTGCAAAAATTACTCAAACAATATCGTCAAACCCAAGATATTTCTCCTCAAACTCATCGATGTTCGGGACCACTTAAACTTACCCCAGAACAACTGGTAATTTTAGCCCAATTGATTGAGACAAATAATGATGCTACTCTCGAAGAACTCTGCGAATTACTCCATGCAGAAATCGGTGTTACTGTCAGCCGAGCCACGATGGGAAGAATGACCCAACGGTTGAAAATGACTTTCAAAAAAAAACGCTCTTTCCGTCAGCCAAAGGCAGTGAAAGAGTTCAAAACCTCCGATATGAGTTCTGGAAACAAGTGAACAACCTGAACGTACAGGACTTAATCTTTATTGATGAGTCCGGGGTAAATCTGGCTATGGTTAGGTTGTATGCCCGATCCTTAAAAGGTTCAAGAGCTAGGGGAGCCAAACCTAATAGACGTGGCAAAAATGTATCGATATTGGGAGCAATATCTGTCAAAAAAGTTCTGGCATCGGTGAATTTAGTAGGCTCAATAGATGGCATTACCTTCGAGGCTTTTATTATCAGAAAACTCGTTCCTGTCCTCTGGAAAGGTGCTTGTGTATTAATGGACAACTATGGCATTCACAAAGGGGAAGAAATAGAAAAAGCCATTAAAAAAGCCGGGGCAAGGTTAATATTTCTACCTCCCTACTCTCCAGACTTCTCCCCAATTGAAAATTTCTGGTCTAAGGTTAAAAGCATTCTCCGTACTTTGGGTGCGAGAACTTATAAAGCTTTGTCCGAAGCAATAACGAGAGCCTTTGAGCAAGTTGAGGAGCAAGACTTCTGGAATTGGTTTACTCACTGCTGTTATTGTACCTCATCTACCTGAGAAAGGCTATACCTGTTCAATATGAGCCAAGTTTCTTTTGATATATTGGAGTTGTTTTTTAATGGCCTGTCTTTTTTTGTTGCGGGATTGTCTTCTTTGTTTGGCTATTAATAAGTAATCTTTTCGGGCGAGATTACGGTAGGTTCTGGGTTTTTTCGGGATTTGGTCTTTGAGCGGTTTATACAGGATATCTATAATTTTTTCGGTGTGAACTCTGGCTCCGTTTAATAGTCCTAAGTCGGTCGGATAACTAATGTCGACCGGGGCGCAGGTCGCATCTACGATCAACTTTCCGCGATTGGGTGACTCATTTTTGGCGTCCGAATCCTTTTTTTTTTCGGTCTTAACTGGGGTGGTGGAGCGCATTTTTTCGACCATTCGTTCGTTCACTTTATTAATTAGGTTGGGACTAATTCGTTGCCGAAAGTGAACTAATAGAGATGGGTCAACTGCGAGTTCATTACTATAAGCTAATTGACCGATAAAGTATTGCAAATAGGGGTTTTCCCGGATTTGTTCGACTGTTTCCCTATCGCTAATTCCCAGTTTTTCTTTGATGATTAATGCCCCCAACGCGATCCGAAAGGATTTGGCGGGTGCACCCACTTCTGTGGGGAAGTTTTTAGCATATTCTGCTTCAAATTCTGACCACGGGATAAGTTCGGCCATTTTTACCCAACGGTTATCTGGTGACAAGCTTCCTCCGAAGGGCAGTTCAAACTCGGATGGGGGTTTTGGGGCAAGCTCAACTTTTCTGTACACGATCGCAGGTGGTTATGCACGGGTTTTGACCTATTTTACCTGTTTTTCACGGCGATGACTCTCGATCGCACGAGCACATAACCCAGATCTCGTAAATCTTTTGGCTTTTATTCAGCAAGCCCTAATTTGAACCGTCCGCCCTTTCCACTTAGCCTTCGACCAGTGGTTTGGCTGCTGTTTGTGCACGTTGTAGACCTCGAAGAAACTGGGCGGGTCGGGGTTTTCTTTAAGTTCGGCCATTATTTCGTCTGGGAACAGGTTGAATGCCAAGGAGCCGGAACTTCTGGAATCTTCTTTGACCGTATGGCTTGCCCGCCAGCAAGCTGCTGCCCAAGATTTAACGGTGTAGGGAGTGCCGTCGGGTTGAGTGACTCGTTCGATGGCCGCATCTCTTAAAGCTCGATACTTAAAGGCAACTTCGCGGATTCTCGAAGTGTCGCCTTCGTTTTCTTCTTTCCAGGCGATAGCAGCGCTCATTTCCGAAGCATACCCGTTTCTTTGCTCGAATGCGTAATTTTGTTGGGCTTCGGATACCGAGACTGCGGAGAAAAGCGAACTGGCAAACGAGGCAAGGTTTAAGTTGGTTTCTAGCTGGGCCGGTTGCCAGTAACTGTTTACCAAGCGGACTAACCGAGACACGGTATCGACCGCATTATCAGCTATAGCAATCCTAAATCAATTGTAAAAACATTGGGCTTCACCCATCCTGATTAAGTTGGTATTAATTTAGACTTTTTATCAAACAAGCCATACATATCTAACTTGGGAAAATTAAATATTTGACAATGAGTTACAAGCATAAATAGTTTTTTAATAAGTGGGAAATTTCTACAGAGATACCAATGTTCTCTCAGAAATCTTTTGCCTTGAAGCCAAATATCTTCTACAGGGTTTTGCTCAGGTGAATTAGGTGCAAATAATTCACATCTTATCAACCATTCAGATTTTTCTAAATCCTGATTAACCAGGCCAAGATAATCTCGCATTTCTGCGTATTTATGATAACTTGCCCCATCCCAAAATATTAAAATTCTAGCTGCTGTATTTAGACTTTGAAGGTATTTTACAAACAAAACTGTATTTTCTGAATTTCCGGCTCCATATTCTTGCACAAAAAATTGTTTTGTTTGATAATTGAGAGCGCCAAAATATGTTTGTCTTTCTTTTTGATTTGTCATGGGTACTTCTACTCTTATCTTAGTCTTTCCCCAAACATATCCACAGACATCTCCCCAAAGTAGATGACATTCATCGATCATATATACCACAAGTCTTCCAGCTTCTATCTCTTCTCTGTTTTCTTCTAAGATTTTTTCTATTTCTATCTTTTTTGTTTCTACCAATTTATCGTTTTTTTTGGGATTCTTTTTTTGAGTTTTCTTCCAGCTAATCTCGGCTTCATCAAATAATTGATAATAACTTTGATTTGATTTGAAACGAACATCATATTTGTCTTCTATGTAGGGCTTACTGAATAAGTTAGGAAAAATTGCGATCGCACTTGATGGGCAATTCAAGCTCGGCAAAACATAAGTTT
>NZ_JAUBSX010000164.1:0-3487 GCF_036704885.1 Microcoleus sp. F4-D5
TTAATAATTAAATGGGGTCGCAAAATCAAAAATAAGGGCAATGCTTGTATCACAGTTTAAATGTGCAACAGCTTACAAGCTGGCAAATAAAAGCTTCAGTAAAAATGGTAAACTATTGCAATGATAGTTTTAGAGTTTAAATTAAAAGGCAAGGCGGAGCAATATCGAATCATCGACGACATGATTCGGACGGCTCAATTTATCCGAAATAAAACTCTGAGACATTGGATAGACAATCAAGGAATTAAGTTAGTAGACCTGTACAAACAATGCGCCCTCATGGCGAAAGAGTTTGAATGGGCAGGCAAGCTTAACTCGACAGCACGTCAAGCTTCGGCGGAACGTGCTATTTTTGCCATTCAACGTTTCTTTGCTAATTGCCAAGCTAAAAAACCAGGAAAAAAGGGATTTCCACAGTTCAAAAAGCATACCAGATCCGTTGAGTACAAACAATCCGGCTGGGCACTTTCTCACGACAAAAGATGCTTGACGTTTAAAGATGGTTTAGCCGCCGGGAAGTTCAAATTAATCGGTAGTCGGGATTTGCATTTTTATGCACCCAACGAGATTAAACGAATCAGAGTTATACGCCGTGCCGACGGATACTACGCACAAATTTGCATCAATGTAGAGCGAAAAGAGGAACTTGTTCCGACTGGTAAAGGTATCGGAATCGACCTAGGGCTGAACCACTTCTATACTGACAGCGACGGCGAAACAGTTGCGAACCCTCGCTATCTCCGAAAAAGCGAAAAAGCTTTGAAGAGATTGCAGAAGCGAGTCTCTCGGAAAAAGAAAGGTTCTAAGAACCGAAAGAAAGCGATCGACAAGTTAGGAAGAAAGCACCTAAAGGTTTCGAGGCAGCGTAAAGACTTTGCCATAAAGACGGCATTGTGCGTAGTGAAATCTAGCGATTTCGTAGCCTATGAAAACCTTCAGGTGCGAAATATGGTCAAAAACCACAAGCTTGCTAAATCAATTAGCGATGCAGCGTGGTCGCAGTTTGCTCAGTGGTTGGAGTATTTTGGGAAAGTGTACCGCAAAACCGTAATTGCTATTCCACCGGAATACACATCCCAGGAGTGTTCAAATTGTGGCAACCCGGTCAAGAAAACCCTATCAAATCGAACCCATATTTGCGGTTGTGGAACGATATTAGATCGCGACCATAACGCCGCGAGAAATATTTTGGTAAAGGGTTTCAAGCAAGCAAAAATCAATTTAAATACGGTGGGGCACACCGGAATTCACGCTGGGGGACAGACCGAGCTCTACTCGCTGGTGGTAGCATCAACGAGCAAATCGACTGGCCGATCCTAGAATCCCCTCGCCTTCAGGCAGGGGAGTGTCAAAATAAAATCTACAATAAAATCCTATGCAGCCGATCGCACTTTCCCCCGAACAAATTTTATCCATCCGCACCCACGCCGAAAGCGCTTATCCTGAAGAATGCTGCGGTTTGTTGCTCGGTCGAGTTACTGGCGAGGTTAAAACTTTAGTGGAAGTTTGGCCGACTGAAAATGCTTGGAGTGCGGAAGCTGAAGAGAATTGGCCGGAACAAAAAGAATTGACAGAACGACGCAGATATGCTATCAAGCCCGAAGATATGTTGCGGGCGATGAAACACGGGCGCGATCGCACTCTGGATATTATCGGTATATATCATTCTCACACGGATTGTCCCGCAGTGCCCTCAGAGTGCGATCGAACATTAGCCTGGGCCCAATACTCTTACATCATTGTGTCCGTCCGACAAGGCTGTTGGGAAGACCTCCGCAGTTGGAGTCTTGACGGAGAGGGGAACTTTCAAGCAGAGGAAATTCTCGCACAGGAACCGACTGAGATTAAGAAATAATTCGTAAAAATAACAAACACGTAAAAATGCGAAAGATTTAGATAGGATATAATTCAAAATCTGCGCTACACACAATATCATGCTAAATCCTAATCTGGAGGAGATCCAGCTCAACAAACAAGAATACGAACGCTACTCTCGCCACCTCATCCTCCCAGAAGTTGGATTGGACGGGCAGAAGCGTCTCAAAGCTGCCAGCGTGCTCTGCATCGGTACGGGAGGCCTCGGTTCGCCGCTGCTGCTGTATTTAGCAGCCGCCGGTGTTGGCCGCATTGGGATTGTAGACTTTGATATTGTTGACCATTCCAATTTGCAGCGGCAGGTAATTCACGGCACTTCTTGGGTTGGGAAACCGAAGATTGAGTCGGCTAAAAATCGGATTTTAGAAATTAATCCTTTTTGTCAAGTTGATTTGTACGAAACTCGCGTTAGTTCCGAAAATGCGATCGACATTGCCACCCCTTACGATATTATCATCGACGGTACAGACAACTTTCCGACTCGCTATTTGATGAACGACGTTTGCGTGCTTTTAAACAAGCCCAACGTCTACGGTTCCATCTTCCGATTTGAAGGACAAGCAACAGTTTTCAACTACGAAGGCGGCCCGAATTACCGCGATTTGTACCCGGAACCCCCGCCTCCTGGGATGGTTCCTTCTTGTGCCGAAGGCGGCGTTTTAGGCGTTTTGCCCGGAGTAATTGGCTGCATTCAAGCTACGGAAGCGATCAAAATTATTTTGGGTCAAGGCGACACATTGAGCGGCAGATTGTTGCTTTATAATGCCTTAGATATGACGTTCCGGCAGTTGAAATTGCGGCCAAATCCAGTGCGCCCAGTAATTGAAAAATTAATCGATTATGAAGAATTCTGCGGCTTTAATCAAGTAAAAGCAGAACAACCCCAAGTTCCTGAAATGACTGTCACAGAACTTAAGCAGTTAATCGACAGCGGTGCGAAGGATTTTGTATTGTTGGATGTTCGCAATCCCAATGAGTATCAAATTTGTCAAATTCCTGGGTCGGTTTTGGTGCCTTTGCCGGATATCGAACACGGCGCAGGTGTGGCTAAAGTCAAGGAATTGTTGAACGGCCACCGCTTGATTGCACACTGCAAAATGGGCGGGCGTTCTGCGAAGGCTTTGGGCATTTTGAAGGAAGCTGGAATTGAGGGAATTAATGTTAAGGGCGGAATTACTGCTTGGAGTCAAGAAGTAGACCCGTCTGTACCTCAATACTAAGGCTAATCTTTTTCTGGGGCGGGCGATTTGCCCGCCCGGAACCGGGATTATGGCGGCGGCAACGGTTTATTTCTATTTAGTAGATTCTTGAACTTACTGAGAGATTCTTGGAATTGGCACTCAACATAACCAAAGACCAAACCGCTACCCCCGCACCGATACTAATAAGCTGTCGCCCATTTAAATTGTATATTCAGGGCGGGCTTTCTGGCCCAACCCCTACTCCCCACATGACTTTAATTATTTTTGAAATACTATTTAAATGCCGCAACAGCTTAGACATCTCCCAAAAAGAAATTGTGCGACGATCGCTCTTAAACCCACATTCCGCACCCCCAACTGGCACATAGGCAGATGGAGGGGATAAAAGTGAATCATCCGAGATAATAAGT
>NZ_JAUBSX010000165.1:0-3439 GCF_036704885.1 Microcoleus sp. F4-D5
TACAACAAACTACATGAAAAATTAGTCGTATTTAACTGTAGCATATTTTGGGTTCAAGTTAAGATGCGTTTACCCTGTTTTCAAAACGCTCGCGCCCAATATGCACCTGCCACTCCACTACTCTGGTAGATTCTGCTAACATACCATCCCGCGCGCGGGGGCTGCTGTTAACAATTGTTTGAGCCTCTTCCACACTTTCTGCCTGAATCACCCAAATTCCCGTTCCATCATGGGGGAAAAACGGCCCGCAGCACAGCAGTATTCCTTTTTCCTGTTGCTCGCGAAACCAAGCTACCTGATTTTGGTCGTGTTCTGGATGAGCGTTTTTGTAGTCGTAATACTCTGGAATGGTTGCTACAACAACGGCAAAAAGTTTAGACATAATGCTTTCCCAAAACTGATAAAGTTCAAATCAAATATAGCATAATACTTCAATTACTTTTGCTCTCACCCGCACTCTTGCCATTTTTGACTAAGTGATTGAAGCCCCGCTATGCAATGTTTAATTCTCTTTTTTACTGACGCACAACGAGATAGCCGCGTGTCTTTTGGGAAGTTGAATCAATAGTATTCATCGCTTTCCAAAGATTCTCAGTAGAAGCCCATACAGGCGGATATTTATAACTGGCTACGTCTTCAATCAGAAACCGATCGCTTGGCTCGTGATAGGCAGCAAGGGGAGAAATATGCCCGCTTTTACCCTGACCCAAAACAGAGCGTTGGTAGTTCACAATTATATAGTCGCCTGAACGGTCAAGGTTGGCTTTAGCTTGGGTACGAAATTGGTTAAGTGTTGTCTCCGACGCATAGTAGACATCAACTTTCACGTTGTGACTTCTGAGCAAAGCCGCTAATTCATCCAGAGTCATCCCCGAAAAAGTGACTGCATAAGAAGAACGGATGTTTTGGGTTTGACCGTCAAAAAAGGTGTCTTGGGTTAGGGAGCGATATCCCTGTCTTTTGCTGCCGAGTGCATTCAGAACCGTCACACTGCTAGCCACGCCACAATAGGCAGGACGTTTTTGAGTTTCAATGTGGGCGCTAAGCGGTTGAAAATCCTGTTTGCTCTTGCTCTGGTTCAGTAGCTGTTGTCCTTCGGCTGATTCTAAAGAAACCAAAGTTTTGGGAAGTGGTTGTCGGTCAACAGAAGGTGGCGAGAAGAGTTTCCAGGTAAAAACGCTTAAACCTGTGCCGAAGATTAGTAGAATACCCCCTCCAGCTTTTATTAGTCGCCCTCGCCATCGGCGATTCCCAGACTTTTGATTTAAGTCCATATCTTCATATCTCCCAAGAACAGTTGTGTGAAAAAAGTCTCAGTCAGAATTGGTCGTTGGATAATTAAACATTACAACGTCTAAATCTTGCCACCTGGTTAGTAGCTCTGGTACCTATTGCCTTTGCTTTGGACATCATTATAGCAAGTTTTTTCATGGTTAAAATTTCCTGATAATTAAGGAAAGATATCATTTTTATAAAGCGGTTTGAAAAACTTTGACTTTGTAATACAATAGTGAAATCTATGCCTGAAATCGAGATTGCATCATGCCGCCAATGCCAACAGTCACAGTTAAATCGGGATACAAGCCGCAATCTATCGATACCAGCATTGAGGCTGACGTGCTGGTGTTTCAGCTATTGCGGCAGTTAACGCCCCAACAAAAAGTACAGCGGACTTGCGCTTTCACTCAATCGGTGCGAAGGCTGGCAATATTGGGAATAGAAAGCCAGTATCCTAATGCTACCAAGGCAAAAGTTCGACAAGAATTTATTAAAAGGTGCTTGGGCGCTGAGTGGCTAGAAGTTTTATCAGACAGTAAAGATTGGGGTGAACTGGTGATTGCAGATCCGATCGAATTAGCGCAAAAAATAGCCAGCATCTTGCTACCGCTGAATATTCCCTATGTGGTGGGAGGTTCGGTGGCGAGTTCGCTGTTGGGAGAAAACAGATCTACGCAAGATTTGGACTTAGTGATTGACCTGGAAGCGCAAACAGCACAGAGACTAATTGATGCCATGTCAGGCGAGTTTTACATAAGCGAGTCGGCTGTGACTGAAGCAATTGCCAAGTCCAAAGCAGCACCCCGCGAATCATCTTTCAATGTCATCTATTTGCCTTCTATGGAGAAAGCAGACATTTTTGTAATGGGCAGCGATGACCCTTTTTCAGCTTCGGTGATGAGGCGACGCCAACTTTACCCTGTTAGCGGTTTAACAGAGGAGGGAATCTACATCTACTCGCCTGAAGATATCGTCCTGCAAAAACTCAGTTGGTACAAACTAATTCCCGGCGGTTCTCAAAAGCAGTGGAGGGATGTGTTGGGAGTTTTGAAGGTGCAAGGGGAACGACTCGATATCGCTTACTTGAACCAGTGGGCTGTTACACTCAAACTAACAGATTTGCTGTCTGGAGCGTTGCTTCAGTCAGGATATTAATAGTCGGTAATTTAGAATGAAACAAAACAACCAACAGCTTGCTATTGCTAAGAAAATCAAAAAATGGATTCAAACCACCCAAGAAGTTGAAAAAGCTCGATTTGCCATACCGATAACCAGGCTGACGAGTATCAAAAGTTTGTGCGCTGATGAAGTTGCTGCCGAAAAGTTTGGGCTCTACATTGCTCAAGGAGTGCAGCAGCAGATAAATCAGGCAACTTGTCCCGAACACTTCACCAGTGAAGAATGGGAACAGCAAAAACAATTAGTGGATGAAGCAATCTCACTGATGCAAAGTTACTTAGAAAGTCCTAGTTACGAAAGCAGGCAATCTATCAGAAACTTATTGAAAGACATTGATGGGGTGCAAGGGGATGACTACCGCAATTTTAGGTGGGCAACGGTGCGCTTTGTCCGGAGCGGGGATTTACTCAAGTTAGAGTATGCGCTGCGGTGTTTTGTAGAACCAGATTTTTCCTATTGGGCTTACAAACTAGCTAGAGAATACGTAGAAAGTTATGCCCCGCAGTATGGTTCAGGTATAATTCCTGAATCTATACCGATGTTGTTGGAAGTCGCAGAATTTTGGTGTCAGTATTATTTCGATCTGAGTTTGAACGAGAAATTTCCCGACGGGGGCGTGAGCTGCGTTCGACCCAACCCGTGAGAATTTTCAGATGCAGATTGAGGGTTTGTTAAGCCTGCAACCCTTTAATTGTCCAAACCCGTGCCAATACTCAGCATCTAATTCTACAATTTCTGCCGTGTGACAACCCCACCAAAAGCTTTATAAAATCAAGGACACAGCGCTCAAACCCGGTGAAATAACGGGAGGTTATTACGCCTAATTTTCATATGAGAAAAGACTTAAGGTAACGCAGATAAGCTGGCAAGCATATTGTCATAAAATTTAAGCTTTCAATCTCTACTATAGCAATTCCATTTGAGATGTAAATATGGATTTCTATGGTAAAATAGAAAACTTTGATAATAAATGAAAGGGAAG
>NZ_JAUBSX010000166.1:0-3435 GCF_036704885.1 Microcoleus sp. F4-D5
TGTCATTGGTTTTCTCACAGGATGGTCTTGGATCTTACATTCTTTATCTCTAGCACATCTTTAGAAAAATGGTATGAGATATCTCGCCGGACTGCCAGCAAAATCTTAAATTCCTTAGCGGGCATCAATACCTCAATCTTCCTTGCAGCCCCTACCCGCTGCGGAAAAACCCACACTCTGCACAAATGGCTGGCAGACTTGACAACACGGTTTCCACAAGCTGACATTTACGTAATTTCCCAAAAGTATGAGGACTTCCCCGGTGTTGCCCGCGATCGGCTGACGGTGTTTGACCCCTTGCAAATTGAACAGTCGATGCAGTTCTTGGACGAGGTTTACGACAAATTGCAACAGAGAAAATCGAAGCCCGCAACAGAGGAAACCTACCGAAACCGACCTATCAAGCTAATCCTCGAAGATTGGTTTGCGACGCATCAATGCTTGTCCCAGAAAAAGAACATCCCTATATGGGAAGCTGTCGCAGCCAAGCTAGGAATGATAGCCACTGTTGGGGGTCAGTACAATGTCGGGTACTTCATCTGTACTCAATCTTTCAACATTGCATCTAGTGGGGTTGCCGACAGCAATATCCGGCTCAATTTGGCACTATTAGCTCAAGGTTTAGTACGGACTACTAAAGACGGTGAAGAGCAAGGCTCTTACGGTGTAATCGAGCAAATGTTGAACAATCCAAACGTGATTGCAAGTAAGCTTCATAGAGATTTGTTGTCGGCAGATTTGAAGCTATTAATCGCTGATTCGATGTCTGAGCAAACACCAATTATTCTATCTACCATCGGCAATCCAGTATTAGGGTTGATGCCCAAGATTGAAGTCAACAAAGCGACTGTTACTGATGTTTCCAGCGTTCCGGCTGTTGATAGTGGAAACTTCCCAAGCTTCCAAAACCCAGACAGCGAGCAAAGCACGGAAGACGCGGGAAACCCTTATGGAAAGCCAGTTCCCGACGCTGGAAACTTGGGAAGCTTCCTAGGGGAAGTGTTGGCGGAAGCCCTCCCGCCCGTGTTTTCTGAGGAATTTCCGCTGGCGGAACATGAGCAACGGTTACAACTAGCAAAATTAATAATTGCTCAAAACTTAGGCAAGGAAAGGACAATCTTTTTACTCTGGGGCTTGAAGCCTGGGGGACGCAATCATCACCTCTACAGTGACGCGAGAGAGATGCTTGAGAAGCTAATCAAGGGTGATAACAATGCCAACAAATAACTCACAAATTCAAGCATTACTGCCTGAAGGATTCTCGCAGGAAGCACAAGAGGTAATCATAGCAATGGTGTTAGAGACTTACACAGAAAACAGTGATTTGAAGAAGCAAGTAGAAGCCGTTATCGAGCAATTTGAGGCTGAATATCCCCCGCTATCTATTTGCCCGCGATGTCAAGGACACGGGTGTAGCTACTGCGATTTCGATGGGGTATACGATCCATCCGAACGAGAGCCAGACGGTACAAATTAGGAGACAAAAATGGAAACCGAAATATTCATCCGCCACCGCACTTATGCTGCGATCGTCCGGGGCCCAAACTGGAAAATTCAATGGCTCAACGAAGGATATCAATCTCTCGTCGGCACAGCCCAAACCCACGAGCAAGCGATCGAAGCGGCCCGATCGAAGATTGATACGATCGTCGAAATAAATGCTCGCCCCAGAGACTGATCGGGACGATCGAATACAATGCAAATAATGCGGGAACCCTTTCCCAGTTACCGATTACTAATTACCCACCATGTAAAAAAGCTCCCTGACATTTTCGGTCAGGGAGCTTTTTTATTAGGGATGTGTCGCCGCTGCGTAACGACTCAACTATTTTACCGATCGCCCTTGCTCTCTTTCCCTTCCAGCATCTCCAGAATTGCCTCCACATCTGCCAAGTTCGCCCCCGATTTTTTACGCCGCGCCTTCAGTTGGTTGAGCAAGTCGGCTGGCTCTGGTAACTCAAGTTCAGTCGCTGGCTGCTGCTTATAGGCTTCTAGTTCAGCTTGCAGTTCGCCGATTTCTAACCTCAACCTAGATTCTGCGGGGTTGGGCTTGAAACTGTACCCCCGCTCCAATTCCCGAATCTTGTTGTTTTGTTCGAGGATTGTGGCTTTTGCTTCTGCTAGCTCACTTCTGGCGTCGCTGAGTTGCCCTTGCCAGCGGACTTTCTCAAGCTCGATCGCGCGCCCTTCGCGGTGTACTTCTGCCGCTGCTTCCTTAGTCTCTTTCTTGAGTTGGGCAAGTTCTTCCCGATCGGAACCCGCCGCCAGTAATTGCTGATTAAGAGCTTCTAGCTCTTCTGTGTGCTTGGCTCCGATCGCCTTACTTGATTCGTAAATATGATTTTTGTAGTCGGAGAATCTCTTTTTCCATTCTTCATTTTTGGCTTTCAATTCCTCGATCGTCCGATCGCGCTCTGCAATTTGCGATCGCACTTCCTCTAATTCCCGCCTGAGCGAGTCACTGTCTGCCTGCACTTCTTGTATCCTGCTGGCACTGGTTTCGAGTAGCTCTAGGTATTGCCGCTTAGTGTGATCGAGTTCGGTTTGGAGTTCATTTCGATCGCGGGTAGCTTCTGCGAGTTGCCCTTGAGTTTGTTCTAGTTGCTGCCTGAGCGGTTCGTCATTGGGGCGATCGGTCAGGCAGCGGACTCCCCCAGCAATTCAGCCTTTAATTCTGCTTTGAGTTCCGCTCGCAGTGGCTTAATGATTTCTACAATACGCTGTTCCAAGCTGTCTAACAACTCTTGTCTTACGTCAGACGGCTGTTGTCTGACTTCTGCGGGTGAGGGTAGGACAACGGAGCCATCAGACAGCGCCGCGAGACCCGCCCGCATAATGTCGATCAAAGTCTTAGAGCGATCGTACCCGTGGGTAGTATTGGTAGCCCCCGGATAGCGCTCTTTCCCTAAATTGTCGATCGCCTCCAACACTTCATCTGGACAGCGAAAAGTTAACGATGTTGACGCCATTGTCTTACCTCGGTCATATATGTATGACGCCATTGTATAACACCAGTCGTTATTTGTATGACGTATAAGCAAAATCTGTCATACAGGAGTTTGTCATACAGCTTGCTTATGTCTAACAATTATGTCTTACAACTGCTTGACATCTGTCTAACAGATTGCTAGTATGTAAGACATAAGGGTAAGACAAGCCCAGACGCCACACACCACACCGAACCTAGAAAAATGAATATTCACAACAGCCTGATTTCTACCGCGTTGCTAGCACTTCAGCAAGCCGGCGAACTCCGCTACAGCAATCGCATCGGCAACACCCCCAGCGGATTCTACACAACCGTAAATTACCTGGGTGCTGACAAGCTCGGACAATTCACAATCCTCATCTATCTCACCTCAAACCCACATTCCGCACCCCCAACTGGCACATAGGCAGATGGAGGGGATAAAAGTGAATCATCCGAGATAATAA
>NZ_JAUBSX010000167.1:0-3429 GCF_036704885.1 Microcoleus sp. F4-D5
TCACAGATTCAATTTCTCTATTCCTGACTCACCCTGATTTATACTTTTCCTCTGCCTAAAGTGACAAAACAGGGTTAAACGTGTTAGTTTCACAAAGGTAAAAAATCATGACGATCACAGAACGGTTTAAAAAGTTCACGATTTTGCATTCCAATGATATGTACGGAGACTTTGTGGCAGAGGCTGGGGGTGAAGATGGTCATCTGATTGGTGGAGTTTCGCTGCTTTCGGGCTAGATCGATCGAGTATGCCAAGAAGAGAAAAACG
Organism: Microcoleus sp. F4-D5; assembly: GCF_036704885.1. Taxonomy (NCBI): domain Bacteria; kingdom Bacillati; phylum Cyanobacteriota; class Cyanophyceae; order Oscillatoriales; family Microcoleaceae; genus Microcoleus; species Microcoleus sp. F4-D5. Next base: position 268 of record NZ_JAUBSX010000167.1, read on the forward strand.
TACTGTTTGTGATTTCAGGTGACATGGTTCAGGGTTCTGTGATCGAGCGGGAATATAGAGGTTCTTCAACCAGAGAGATTATGAATTACCTCACTCCAGATGTAGTGACTCTGGGGAATCACGAATTAGATTAGGGGTTGCCTCACTTACTCTTGTTGGAAAAAATGGCGAATTTTCCGCTGGCAAATGCCAATTTGTATATCAAAAAGTACAACAAACGCTTGATGAATCCATATCTGATACTCAATGTAGATGGATTCGATATTATGTTCATCGGGATTGTCACTGAAGAAGCTCTTAGAAAATTAAAACGCGCTCAAAGTATTGGTACATTCATAAGTCTTGAAGATGCCGCATCAGAAGTTGGCAAAATTTGTAACGCCTACAAAAATGAGGACATAGACTTAATACCAATTTTAAACGAAATAACAGTATTCTTGTTCCCCCCCAATGCAGCGGGAGGGCTAGGGGGGTCGAAGAGTGTTGCACGATTTTAGAAAAATGGTATAACAATTATCCTGACTCATATCGGTTTTGAAGAGGATAAAAAACTAGCGGCGTTGCTAAATCCAGAATGGGGTGTCGATACGATCGTTGGCGGACACTCTCATACGTTTTTAGAACAACCTGCCCAAGTTAACGACATTCCGATCGCACAAGCAGGAGCAGGCACAGATCAGATTGGACGTTTCGATATTGTAGTAGATGACGATACTAACAGCATTGTTGAATGGAAGTGGCAACTCCTGCCTGTAGATAATAATCTGGCCGGGCCCGATCGAGAAATCGAAAAGCTGATTGCGACTTTCCAAGAACAGGTCGATCGCAAATATAATCGATTGGTTGGACGATTAGCCCGTAAACTGACCCATCCTAAGCGCGAACAAGAAACTGATTTGGGTAAGTTGTTCGCCGATATTTTTGTCCAACAAGATGTTTTAGATGTAGTTTTTGTAGCTAGTGGTTCAATACGTGGAAAAGAATTAGGCCCTCTAGTTACATTGAACGATCTGAAAATAATTTTTCCTTACGAAGATACTCTTTATAAATTTAGAGTTACCGGAGCACATCTGGTCAAGATATTTACACATATCATGAAACCGGAAAACAGAATAGCTGGTCAAAGTGAGTATTTTCAGGTAAACAAGGGTATTCAGGCAGTTTATAGTGATGTCCTGCATAGGCTTGAATCTTTAAGTATTAATGGAAAATCCATACAAGAAGATAATCAATATACAATCTGTATGGATGGCTATCGTTACCAAAATTACGAGCCGAATCTAGGTATAACACATCAAGAATTAGGTACTCCAAAAGTAATCACAACATCTAGGATGGATGTCATTGAAGAATACTTTAGTTATCATCAAAATCTTGACAGCCATATCGAAGGCAGATTGGTCTACAAGTAGAGATATCTTAAACCTTGGTCTTTCAACCATATCCGGCCAACGATAGGTTAATGTACCTAAAGTCACGTCCGAAGGTCGCGAGGAGAAACTTGCTGTAAATCGTCTATTGTGAGTTAATCAATATATGTATCTAAGGAAGCAGAAAAATGGATCTTGATAACTTGACTCAAATCTCCAAACGAGATTTGGAAATTATTCAACTACACCAATTTCAACAACCCATCTTCTGTTGCAATGTCACGGCACTTGCCTATGCCTTTACCGCATTAGGGCATCTGACCACCGTAGATGAAATTTTCTATGTCGCCCAACTGCCGATCGCGTCGGTTCTAGATGATGGCATGACGCTAGCAGAAACCTACGACACCTGTCTAACTTACATTGAAAGAAAAAAATTGCCGCTGTCCATTCGGGTGGAGCATTTTGATAAACCGAGTATGACGCTAGAAGCATTCATGCGTGAGGTTGAAGCCGCCGTTTCTGATGAAAGGGATGTCCATATTCTCAACTTCAACACCCGTATTGCCCATGAAAATCCAAGTTTAGAAGGTGGTCACTTCTCCTTATTAGCAGATTATAACCCGGACACTCAAGAAATCACCATTGCAGATACAAATCCCAAACGGTATACCCGGTTTTGGAAATGCCCAATTCAGCGTCTATATGCCGCTTGCGTGGATAAGGATTCCGCATCGAATCGCTCTCGTGGCATGATCGTGCTTCGCAGGCAGGAAGCCAATCTAGCAGATAAGGGAGTGGTTCATCCAGCAGAAATCGCCTTGAACAAGCTGCATTCTAACGACGTTTGATCGCAGCCCCCGTTCTTTCGTGAAGGCAAGATACCCGACTTCTCTAAGCAGTCGGGTATCTGAACCGCACAGGCAAAATTAAACGTGTTAGTTTCACAAAGGTAAAAAATCATGACGAGCACAGAACGGTTTAAAAAGTTCATATGTACGGAGACTTTATGGCAGAGGCTGGGGGTGAAGATGGTCATCTGATTGGTGGAGTTTCGCTGCTTTCGGGCTAGATCGATCGAGTATGCCAAGAAGAGAAAAACGTACTGTTTGTGATTTCAGGTGACATGGTTCAGGGTTCTGTGATCGAGCGGGAATATAGAGGTTTTTCAACCAGAGAGATTATGAATTACCTCGCTCCAGATGTAGTGACTCTGGGGAATCACGAATTAGATTAGGGGTTGCCTCACTTACTCTTGTTGGAAAAAATGGCGAATTTTCCGCTGGCAAATGCCAATTTGTATATCAAAAAGTACAACAAACGCTTGATGAATCCATATCTGATACTCAATGTAGATGGATTCGATATTATGTTCATCGGGATTGTCACTGAAGAAGTTATCAAATCATTAAAAATGGATACCAGTATCGGGACATTTGTAAGTCTTGAAGATGCTGCCTCAGAAGTTGGTAAAATCTGCAATGCTGACAAAAATCAGGACATAGACCTCACAATCCTCATGACACACATCGGTTTTGAAGAGGATAAAAAACTAGCGGTGTTGCTAAATCCAGAATGGGGTGTCGATACGATCGTTGGCGGACACTCCCATACAGTCCTAGAACAACCAGCCCAAGTTAACGACATTCCGATCGTACAAGCAGGAGTAGGTACAGGGGGAACGCATCTTATTGAACACTGTTCATCAGTGGTGAGTATATTTTAATATAAATTCACCATTCTTATAAGCTATAGACACACTTTGTAATGACTTTTGTAAGAAAAGAGGAAT
>NZ_JAUBSX010000168.1:0-3235 GCF_036704885.1 Microcoleus sp. F4-D5
TTAATTCAAGACAAGCGACGCACTCCGTTTAATATTGGTCGAGGGATAGAGTTAACGGGGTTTCAATTAGCCGAAGCGCAGCCTTTGGCAGTAGGGTTAGAAACTCAAGCAGAAAATTCTCAAGCATTGTTAGAAGCGGTGTTATATTGGACTGGCGGACAGCCGTTTTTAACGCAAAAACTTTGTAAATTACTTCTCAATCACGCCAACTCTGCCTCAATTCAAAATCCCGCTGAGTGGGTGGGAGCTTTAGTCCGAGAAAAGGTGATTGAAAATTGGGAAGGGCAGGATGAACCCGAGCATTTAAAGACGATTCGCGATCGCATTTTACGCAGCGAACAGCGTGCCAGTCGGTTGCTGGGACTATATCAGGAAATTTTGCACAATAATGAGATAGCGACTGATGATACTCCCGAACAAATGGAACTGCGATTAACCGGGTTGGTGGTTAAGCAGTCTGGCAAACTTAAAGTTTACAACCCAATTTATCAATCGGTTTTTAACCGAGATTGGGTAGAAAAACAATTAGCGGATCTCCGCCCTTACAGCGAAAGTTTTAAAGCTTGGATAGAGTCTGATTGCCAAGATGAATCGCGACTGTTGCGGGGTCAAGCTTTGCACGATGCTCAAACTTGGGCAGCAGATAAAAGTTTGAGCGATTTAGATTATCAGTTTTTAACGGCTAGTCGGGAATTACAACAACAGGAAGTTGAACGAGAGTTAGAAGCACAAAAACAAGCGAATAAAATTTTGACTCAAGCGAATCAGACGCTAATTAAAGCAGAGCAATTGGCCACGTATAAAGTCACTCAAGCCCAGAATTTAGCAAATGTCATCCAGGAAACTGCTTTTTCTAATGAATCATTTCGTTCAGGACAGACATTCCAAGCACTGTTGGAAGCATTAAAGGCAGGGCAAGCATTCAAACAACTAGATTCTTCAGCCGAGACGACAAAACATATTAGAGGACGAGTGATAGCTGCGCTGCAACAAGCAGTGTCCGCAGTCAAAGAGCGCAATAGTTTGGAAGGGCATAGCAATTCTGTCAGAAGCGTCGCCTTTAGTCCCGATGGCTTGACTTTGGCTTCTGCCAGCAGTGACAAGACGATCAAACTGTGGAACCTGCAAAGCCAAAAACCCATTGCTACCCTCACCGGGCATAGCAATTCTGTCAGAAGCGTTGCCTTTAGTCCTGATGGCTTGACTTTGGCTTCTGCAAGTGACGACAACACCATCAAACTGTGGCACCTGGAAAGCCACAAACTCATCGCTACCCTCACCGGGCATAGCAATCCGGTTTTGAGCCTCGCCTTTAGTCCCGAGGGCTTGACTTTGGCTTCTGCAAGCAGTGACAACACCATCCAACTGTGGCACCTAGAAAGCCACAAACCCATTGCTACCCTCTCCGGGCATAGCAATTCTGTCAGAAGCGTTGCCTTTAGTCCCGATGGGTTGACTTTGGCTTCTGCAAGCAGTGACAACACCATCAAACTGTGGCACCTGGAAAGCCAAAAATCCATTGCTACCATCACCGGGCATAGCAATGAGGTCTATTCTGTCGCCTTTAGTCCCGATGGCAAGACATTGGCTTCTGCCAGCTTTGACAAGACCATCCAACTGTGGCATCTGGAAAGCCAAAAACCCATTGCTACCCTCACCGGGCATAGCAATCCGGTCTGGAGCGTCGCGTTTAGTCCCGATGGCAAAACTTTGGCTTCTGCAAGCTTTGACAACACCATCAAACTGTGGCACTTGCAAACCCAAAAACCCATCGCTACCCTCACCGGGCACAGCGATTCGGTCAATAGCGTCGCGTTTAGTCCCGATGGCAAAACTTTGGCTTCTGCAAGCCGTGACAGCACCATCAAACTGTGGCACCTGGAAAGCCAAAAACCCATTGCTACCCTCACCGGGCACAGCGATTCGGTCAATAGCGTCGCGTTTAGTCCCGATGGCAAAACTTTGGCTTCTGCCAGCTTTGACAGCACCATCAAACTGTGGCACCTAGAAAGCCAAAAACCCACCGCTACCCTCACCGGGCATAGCAATGAGGTCTATTCCGTCGCCTTGAGTCCAGATGGCTTGACATTGGCTTCTGCAAGCAGTGACAGCACCATCAAACTGTGGCACCTGCAAAGCCAAAAACTAATGGCTACCCTCACCGGTCATAGCAATTGGGTTTGGAGCGTCGCCTTTAGTCCAGATGGGTTGACTTTGGCTTCTGCAAGCCGTGACAACACCATCAAACTGTGGAACCTGCAAAGCCAAAAACCCATCGCTACCCTCACCGGGCACAGCGATTCGGTCTGGAGCGTCGCTTTTAGTCCCGATGGGTTGACTTTGGCTTCTGCAAGCTTTGACAACACCATCAAACTATGGCACCTGGAAAGCCAAAAACTAATTGCTACCCTCACCGGGCATAGCAATCCGGTCTATAGCGTCGCTTTTAGTCCCGATGGGTTGACTTTGGCTTCTGCAAGCTTTGACAACACGATCAAACTGTGGCATCTGGAAAGCCAAAAACCCATCGCTACCCTCACCGGGCATAGCAATCCGGTCTATAGCTTCGCCTTTAGTCCCGATGGGTTGACTTTGGCTTCTGCAAGCAGTGACAACACCATCAAACTGTGGCATCTGGAAAGCCAAAAACCCATCGCTACCCTCACCGGGCACAGCAATTCGGTTTGGAGCGTCACCTTTAGTCCCGATGGCTTGACTTTGGCTTCTGCAAGCAGTGACAACACCATCAAACTGTGGGTTTGGGATGTCGATAAACTAATGGCATTAGGTTGCAATTGGATTAGCGATTATCTCAGAACCAACCCGAAAGTGACAGCAGAGGATAAACAGATGTGTGCTGATTACCTTAGGCAAGAGTCAATCAAATCAGAGACAGGTCACAGATTTAGTGAATCAACACCGATTAAATTGGTCAAATCAAGAGATTTGTGACTTAATGGAAACGGTGGGCGGTCATCCTTATTTAGTGCGAGTTGCTCTCTACCAAGTTGCCAAGGGGAGAATTACCTTAGATCGGTTGCTAAAAGTCGCTCCTACTGAAGAATGCCCTGACTGCGATCGTTGACGACGGCATTTAGTTAACTTGGAAACAAATACGGAATTAGCAGCAACAATTAGACAAGTGATTGACAGCAAAAAAGTCGTTAAAACCCATTTATCTTTAAATGTGATTGACTTAGGTATGCAACACTTAAAAGGAATTCCTGAACCTGTA
>NZ_JAUBSX010000169.1:0-3225 GCF_036704885.1 Microcoleus sp. F4-D5
GTCAAAAAAGGTAAAAAGACTCAAAAAAGTTCGAGCTCTCGACCGACTACTTCTTAAAGCGAGCCTAATTATTCATAGTCGATACGTATTACTTCGCGTCAAAGACTCGCGAAGCCAATTTGCTTTTGTCCAAAGTCAAATATTATTAGGGGATGGCCGGGAAGTTTGCAAGCTTTCAGGCAGAGGGCTGGCCGGGCTGGTCGCACAAACTCCGGTTTAATTGTCTTCATTCCTATTGCACAATCACCTTTGGATAACTATTTTGCCGAGCGCCCTGAATTGTTGCTGTCGGCTGAATCTGAATTGGTGAGCTTTAATGCCAATTATCCCATAGATATTGCCAAACATTTGATGTGCGCGGCTGTCGAAACAGGTATTCGGGCCAATAAGCTCAAGCACTACTTTGGCAAGAGCGCTCCTCAAATTGCAACGGCTTTAATTGAGCAAGGTGTTCTTCACAGAAGCCGGGATAAATTATGGGCTAAAGGCTTTCCGCATAAAGACGTAAACTTTCGAGGGGGAACGGGTGCTAGCACGATACAACTGGTGGATGCGGAGACTCAAGAAGAGATTGAACTCCTCAGTGCGGAGATTGCTTATCGAGAGGTATTTCCTGGTGCTATTTACCGCACGCAAAACTCAGACGGCTGTTTGGTGACTTATACTTCCCGCTCGCTCTTGAATGGCAAAGCTATTTTGCAAAACACCCCTGAAACTCGACTGTTTACTGTAGCGATTAGCCACACTGATACCAGCCTCAAGCAGAATTTGAGTTTGCCTCAACAAATCCCGTTGGTCATTCCAGAAGTTGAAGGAAATGTTCAAACCAATTCAACGGATAGTAAGGCAATTCCAGCTCAAGCTATTCTGGAACTGGTTTGGGGAGAAATTAGCCAACTCGTCACTGGTTATCAATTATTAACTCGCAATTACGAGTTAACTTGTCTCAATAGAAAGTGTGTCAATTACAAAGAGCATTTACCAAAATGTACTGCGTGTCCTGTTTGTGGCAAGAGAACTCGCTCTGCTGAGCTAACATCGGTTCTTAATGAGGTAAACTTTGAGCAACCTTACGAAATAAAATTTGCGACTCCTGTACTGCAAATTAGTTTTAATTCCCCGGTTGAATGTTATCTGCAACAGGTAGTAACAGCTACTCGCCAGGAATTGCTTCAATCTCAACAGGAGATGGAGCCCGGATATCAGCAGTTGTGGGAGTACCCCGCGAATTTGTTGGCTATTCACAGTTTCGGCCATCAAATTTTAGCAGCTTTACCTCTGACTATTTTGGCTTCACCTAATGATGTGAATTTTCTGGTAGAGAAGAGAGGTGCAAATGACTATGCAGGACTCTTTTACGATTTAGCAGAAGGAGGTTCGGGAACCTCGGAAGCTATTTTTCGTTCTCTCCCTCAATTAGCTCATGCGGCTGCTGAGTTAGCCCGCAGTTGTTCTTGCAGTTCTGGCTGTCCTAAATGTTTGATTCAGTCGGGATGCCCTGATGGTAATAAAGCTTTACTCAAGCAGGTAGGGCTGCTGCTGTGCGAAGCATTTTAAGAATGGGGGGAGTGGGGAGTGGGGAGTGGGGAGTGGGGGAATGTGGAATTATTGACCGAGATTTTATCATTCCAATGCAACCGGAAACGATATCACTTCATAAAAGCTATCAAACAAATAGGCAATTGTTCAACATTGCTTCCAGAGCGATTCTAATTAGGAAAAGCTACTCCCCACTTTCTCTTCCTCTCTTCGGGAGCATCTCATATTGGTAAAAACACTTCTTCTGGCTCCTTCCTTCTTCCTTTTTCCTTCTTCCTCCTGCCTTCTGCCTCAAAACTCCAATTTCTAGCTTGCTTACCTGCTTTCATTGAGATACTCCCGTCTCTTCCCACTCCCCACTCCCCATTCCCCACTCCCCATTCTTAAAATGTGTGAACCGCTACTGCGGTTTTTAGGGGTGCATTTTTCAGACTTGTACTCATGAAAAACAAGCTTGTCTTGCCAATCATTGACTCCAAAACTAAAGAGTCAACGCGGTTACATTTCAGAGAACAACTCTATAAACAAAAGAAAAAGCAAGCTCTAATCCCCAATCTCAAACGGGATTTAAAGCACGGCTGGCTGTTAACAATTCTCGCACAAATAAACCGATGTTTGTGGGGAAGGTGGGATTATTGGGCTTTGTGTCAAGCTGTCCCCAGTCATACCTGGATGCGGTGGCAGATGGAACCCATGCTAGCCATTCTGGAGAACAGAAAACCCGAAAAATTACCCAAATTTGTCATTGAGGAAACTTTACCAGCAGAACCGATTCCCCAAATTGAATGGCAGCATTCTCCTGCCGCAGAAGCCATGTTAGATAACACTCTCAATTGCATTCCCCAACACGGAGAATGGAAAACTCGGTCAGCTTGGGAGTATCTGGATTTTTTCTTGAACTGGGTTTTGTTCGCATTCGGACATCCAGCTTACAAGATTTTACCAAAAGAACCCGCCGGCTGTGAAGGTGCATCAATGCGCCTTTATCAAATGTTTGACCTGTCAATTTTGATGCTTTATCCTGAAGATTACATGGGCAGGCTATTGCCACAAATTTGCGGGAAGACTGCTCAAAAAAGTTCGGGTTTTTATCCGACACCCTTGGCATTGGGTCAGTTTATGTCTAAGTTAGTCAGCGGTGATAAGATAGAGCGAGTTTCCAACTTCAATGAACCTGCGTGCGGTACGGGTGCTTTAATGTTAGCACAGTCGAATTACTGTCTGAGCGGTATCGGTCAAGATGTAGAGCCTATTCTGTTAAAATGCGCTTTGTTTCAGTTTTATCTGTTTTCGCCTTGGTTGGCTATTCCGATTTGGTGGTTGGGTCAAACTGACTTGCTCCTCGGCAATAGTTTAAGTAGCGATCGACCTCAATCGATGAATGCTGCTTGCTGATATAATGAGTGGTTTGAACCAGTCGAATCTCAGGCTAAAAATCCTACCGATCGTCTAAATGAAGATGAAATAAGTTCAGAAGAAAGCTCGGCAGTTATTGACTTGGACGATCTAACATCAATTCATTCAAATCCCGTAGTTCAAGAAGTTGTTAAGGGCAAACGCCGACCCAGGAAGACGACAACATCACCTCACCAATTTTCGCTATTTAATTCAGGGTAAACGCATCTTAATTTCAACCTAAAACATGATAAGATGAAGTATTTAGCTAAATCAAGGGCGTAATTCATA
>NZ_JAUBSX010000170.1:0-3094 GCF_036704885.1 Microcoleus sp. F4-D5
GACGCCCAGACATTTTAATATTCTCCTTTACTTTTCAGGTAACTCTAGCATAACTTTAGAAAAATGGTATTACACTTGTCGAAGCCAAGAATGACAATATCAAATCGGGAATTGCCCAGTGCATTGCAGAAATGTTGGCAGCCCAGATTTTTAATATTCAAAAAGATAACAGCATTTCCTGTGTTTATGGTGCAGTGACAACAGGCAGTATCTGGAGGTTCATGAAACTAGAAGATAGGACGGTTTATATTGAAACAACAGAGCATTTTATTGAAAACATTCAACTAATTCTAGGTATGTTAATGCAAATTGTTCAGTTGACTCGCCCAACCCTTCCGTGCCTTTGAAGTTCCCTAGTACATTGTACGATCGCACCGTCCCAAGACTGCGATCGAAGTTAACTCGGCGGTTAGATCCCATACCTCAGATATCGATATATGACGTTCCGTGTTTCAGTCTAGCGATCGAACTTAAATTCTTTTCAACAATCTTCCCCGTACTAAACTTGACGATAATCTACTCGTCAGACTAAATATTAACTTGCTGTTTCACCGTGGGGCCCAACGGTGGTTTACCGCGATGCTCTCATATATCGATATCTGATGCCGACTCTCGATATATGATACTTAAATCATCTACTTAATTCAAAACCATGCAAATTCGACTAGCAGTCATCAGCAATGCTGGCGGCACTGGCAAAACCACACTTTCAGTTCACCTCGCCTACGAACTGGGGTTAAGGGGTTTGAAAGTAGCCATTATGGATCTCGACCCCCAAGGCTCCCTGACCCTTTTTTGCGGTCTAAATCCGCCAGAGCCAGAACACACACTGTCCGCCATAATGCGAGAAAGCTTCAATGGCTCTTGGCCTCTTACTCCTAGCTGGAGTTCCCACACCAATAATATAACCGTTTGTCAAGGCGGAATGACGCTGACGCAAACAGCAGACGAGTTAGTTCTGCACAAGCGTGGCGCTTATCTTCTGGGCGATTGCCTGAGTGACTATCCAATGGATCACGACCTAATTATCTTCGACTGCCCCGCTACCCTCGGCCCCTTGCCCTTGATGGCACTAACTGCTTGCACTCATATAATAGTGCCCGTACAGCTCGAACCAAAATCAATTCAAGGAGCAGCTCACCTGCTGGAGTGGTACTACCACCATTGCAAACAATTACGCCTCAAGCCGCAACCAGAAATCTTAGGGTTTGTACCCAACCAATACGATACGAAACGAGCCGTCCACCGACAACTTTTAGAGTCATTGCCAGCCCAGCTAGAGCAGATGAATATCCGCGTTTTTCCACCTATTCGGGACAGTGCAGAATTTGTCAATGCCAGCGGTCAAGGGTTGCCATTACACCTTTATCGCCCGCTTCACCCAGCTTTAGGCGACTTCAAAGAAATTGTTAAACAGTTAGCTACTTTAATGGGAAATGGAGTTGCTCCGGCTATTGCCAAAAAAGGAAAAAAAAAGAAATAGTGTTTGATTCACAGTCACAACTTGCGCCGGCGAAAACGAATCCTTCGTTTTTGGCTTATAGGCATGAACTGACTTCTTCCAATCCCCAATTTAAAATCTAAAATCGCTATGGCCACCCGTAAAGCTCCCGACTTGGGAAATTATTTTTCATCCGCCAAGCAGTCAATGCACCTCTCTGAAGCTGAATCCGAGATTCAGGAACTCAAAGCAGAAATTGAAGAACTGCGAAAATCGGGTTCAACGGAATTGGAATCTCAATTGACTGCACTGCGAGAACAACTAGAATCCGCCAGCGGTATCCTCTCCATTTCACTAGACCAAATTCAGCCTAATCCTGAACAACCCAGACAGACTTTTTTGCCAGAAAGTATCGAGTCCATGTCCCGTTCCCTCGCTAGTGACGGACAACTGCAACCCATTATCTTGATTCAACGGGGGGATTTGGTGATATTCGATGGAGAGCGGCGCTGGCGCAGCGCTAAAAATCTGGGCTGGGAAACTTTACAAGCTGTGATCGTTCCAGAACCCGCGGCTTTGCACCGCAAAGCACTGCTGACTTCCCTGCACCGGGAAGATCTCAATCCCCTCGATAAAGCAGAAGCTATTGTGCGGGAGTTGTCTGAAAATACGGGTTTGGAAGCTGCAACTATCCCCCGCATTCTCTCGACAGTGGTGCGACGCTTGAACGCGCAAAAACGGATGAACTTGGTTTCCGAGTTGGTGACGGTGGCACCTGACGAGCAGCAACAGGGTTTGGCCGCTGTGGGTTTGGATGAACAAGAGTTGGCCGTTTTGCGGACACTGTTGGATTTGCAGCTCAATCCCGCTTCTATCGATGCCAACATTTTCCCGATGCTGTCTTTGGCTGATGACCTTAAGACTGCTATCAGGCAATTAGGACTTAAAGGGGTTCATGCAATGGCTCTTTCTAAACTCTCTGCTAAAAATTTAGTCTTGCCAGAGGAAGAAGCGCAGCCGATTAGAGTTCAAGCAACCGATCGAGTTATTGCCGAGAAATTGTCGGTGACTCAAACTCGTAAATTGGTGCAAGAAATTATCAATTCTAATCTGGATGATTTCCCAGGGGCAGCCCGCCAATTCAAGCAGGTTAAGTTGGCAGCCGGGAATTTGAAAAAGCTCTCACCTCAAGTGTTGGAGCAAGCTGAGGTTGACCAACTTGTGGAGTTGCAGGAGGTTTTGCGCCAAAAGCTGGCGGAAATTGAGGCGGTTTTAAAGCAAAATACTGAGAAATAACGGCAAAGTTTCGATCGGTCTGCTTGCTAAAATCGATCGAGTGGAAACACTCGCCGTTTTCATCGCTCCGTATGCCTCTAATCTTGGCAAACCAGGGTACGAAAAAACCGCTGAGATACGAGCGGGAAGGGGGTTGGTTGATGATTTCTGCGGCGTGGGCTTCGTCGTCGGGGATGGGGCCGATCAGGTCGAGTTGTAAGGCGTCGATTAGGTCTTGGCGGACTTGGGCGGGGGTTGTTGGGGTTGCATTGATATTCATTATATGCCTTTACCTTTAATTACTGTAGTTTAGACTAACTAAAGATGAGAACGGTGGCCAAAGAAGAACTAGAGCCACCGCGCCGGGAGAGAATGAGG
>NZ_JAUBSX010000171.1:0-3047 GCF_036704885.1 Microcoleus sp. F4-D5
AGTCTGGGCATCGATCTGTTCTACCTTCTACATCTACATATAAATGGTAGCTCTATTCACGCCCAAGTGTACTAGTTAAGGATAATTTATACAAATATTTAGATTTCAATGACTAGAAATTTCAAACAGCAATTGCTACAGATGTTATTAAACATACCAGCTACTCAAAGCCTTGTGGAGCGCAAAGCTCTTTTGAATTTCACAGGCTTTAATTATCTAATTCCCCACATTAACTCTCTGGAAAAAAATAGCTTAGCTTTCGTTTCAGAATTGATAGAACTTATATTAGCTGAAGGGAAAGACCAATTATTGATATTTCTTAATAATGTGGTTGATAGTGAGTTTATCGGTTTTGAGACTAAGCAAACACTCAACGCTATAGTTGCAGAAATAGGCTGCCTGGATTCTCAACAATGGAATAGCGAATTTACTGCATCGAATAAAGTTCAAATTCCAGTTACAACTTCTAGCTCATACTATGCTAAAGGTACAGAGACGGTTTACCTCAATTTGTTAGAAATATTTTTCCCTAAACAGCTATACATTTCAGATTTAGTTGTTGAGCGGGAGAAAGTTATTGAAAAGTCCAAAGATTGTCAAATCAAACTTAAGAAAGATGCATCAACACGAGATGTTGCGCGTGCTGCTATCGAGCAAGCAGGGTTAGCTTTTGGAGTGGATTGGATCTGTCATGAAGGAAAAATCGTAACTTTCCATGATTTAAGAGATGATAGCATACCGATTTCGGCAATCGTCGATCGTGGAACAACAACCTCGCTTGACTCTCAGGAGTTTTACAAAAGAGATCGAAACTTTGAGAATGTCTTCAAGTCCTTGTTAGGGCGATGCTTGCAACAAAAGTTATATCGTCAAGATGTTGTGTGGCAACATCAAGAGAAACTGTTCATTTTTGTAGAAATTGATGGGAATGCAATACGGAAAGAGGAATGGTATGGCGAAAAAAAGAGCACTCGAACTGTTTACGAACGGGTGATGAAGAATAATAAGCCAGATGAAATTTTAAGTTGTAAGCACCAAGCATTTCGTACACAATATCGGAGATTTGGTCAAAGCTGGTATCTTACTATTATCCCAGACTGGTTTTTCAGTTTCGACGGATATCGACGTTCATTCTCTGCCAAGGATAAGCTCGATTGGTTGAAGCGAGAGGAGAATAATAAAAACGTTTACAATCATTTGCGGTTTATTGTAGTTTTTTTAAAAACAGAGAAATCTTCAGATCTCTTTGTTACGAGATATACTTACCCTTTTTTAGGGTTTGGTGAACTCATCACTTTTGAAAATGCTCCGCTACTTAATGATGATGACTGGAATCCAAAATCACCCAGCAATGGCAGCCTTAATACTAATGATTGGGAGCAAATAGTATTACCATTAGACTTATGAAATTACACTACATTAAAGAACCTTTATTAGAATTTGGTCAAGGCTCTCACATTTGTCCAAGAGCGGGCATTACGAACTATGATGTTTATGATACGAAACTTAAAATCAGACGCGAACGAGTTCTAGTTGGTGCTGTGGGAACCAGTGATACGCTATCCAAGTTATACGCTTGGTTAGAGAAATGTTCGCAGCCCATTCCTGCCAAACCAGACAGTCGTCAACCTAACCTATTTGTTCCCTTTTGTGGGTTTAAATCCGACTTGGGATTTAAAGCACTCCTAGTAATTGATGAAGAAATTACTCGGGTACTGAATAACTCAGATATTAATGCAATCATTCAGATTAAAGATTGGAATGAACGAGTTTATGCAGCAGTTGAATTATACTATCGCCAAGCTAAATTTTTGGCTCAAAATCGCGTGACTGATGTTATAACCTGCGTTATTCCCACTCGACTATATGACAAAATTTATAAGCAAGAAATAACACCTGTCGAAGAAACATTAGAAAATGAAGAAGATGGTAAAGATGATGTTTTAGAAGTCAACTTTAGGCGGGCGCTAAAAGCTAAAGCAATGTCTCTAGGAAAACCCTTGCAAATCATTAGAGAAACTTCTTTAGGGTCGAATGTAAAAGGTCAGCAGGATGATGCTACAAAAGCTTGGAACTTTTGTACTGCTCTCTATTACAAAACTAATCGAACGGTTCCTTGGAAGCTGGTTACTAATATCAATCGACCCTCCGTATGTTTTGTTGGGATTGGTTTCTATCGAAGTCGCGATCGCAAGGTGTTGAACACGAGTTTAGCCCAAATTTTTGATGAATTAGGCAATAACGTAATTTTGCGAGGAACCCCGGTTAATATCGATAAAAGCGATCGAATACCTCATTTGAATGCAGCACAAGCCTATCAACTCTTAAAGCGCGCTCTAACTGAATATGAAACTGCATTAGATACCTCTCCAGCGCGACTTGTGTTGCATAAATCCTCAAATTACAGCGATGAAGAACTTGATGGCTTTGAGTCAGCAGCAAAGGAAATGCGAATTCGCAAGGTTGATTTTGTCACTATTCTTGACAGTGATTTACGCATCTTACGTGGAAATGAATATCCGTCATACCGAGGTATTCATATTGAATTGAATGAGGAAAATCATTTGCTGTATACCCGTGGCTCCGTCGAACACTACAGAACATATACAGGAAAATATATTCCACAACCCTTGGAGATTCGAGTTGTAAAATCGGATGAATCCCCTGGCGTAATTTGCCAGGAAATTTTAGGTTTAACCAAAATGAATTGGAACAACACTCAATTTGATGGAAAGTATCCAATTACGCTAGCTTGTGCTCGAAAAGTCGGTCAGGTTATGAAATATTTAGGTGCTGATGATGATGAGCCACAGATCAGCTACAGTTTTTATATGTAGTCGATTGCGATATAACCAATGCTAGAAAGCCGCTCTGATTCATTCAAATAATTTAGCTAAAAATCGAAAAAAAAGAGGAGTAAACAGCACATTTATTCCTCTTTACACCTTAAAAATCGTCTAAATTAAATAGCAGGGTAAACGCATCTAAATTAAGTTGACAGAAAATCATTTTTGTGCATAATTTATTTTTTTAAAAAACCATTCTTA
>NZ_JAUBSX010000172.1:0-2895 GCF_036704885.1 Microcoleus sp. F4-D5
TTCACTAAGGAACATAAATTTGATTTTCCCAAAATTCATCAATATTGTACATAGAAAATCATTTAGGATCGCTATAGTTGTGAAAGAAGGTTGATATAATTGGGAGGCATTGGTCACTCTAAGAATGAATCTTTCCTCTCTTACTACCGATAGGTAGGAAAAAGAACGAGAGAGGAAATTCCAAAAAAAACCACTGGGAGTCGGACTGAAACTGGTGGCAATTATGGGTTTTAATTCAGGAACTAGGGAAACGGTAGGCCTCTGGCTCACTGCGCTCACGCGCCGCCTCGTGAGGCACTATAATGAGTCTTGCAGAAGTCGTGAAACTCTCTTCTCTTTCCGACCTTCGCGTGCTAGCGCTAACGCGCCGCTTCGCTAACGTGTCTTCGCGGTTCGTTTAAAACTTGTTTTTTTCACAACTTATTTAGACTGGCTATATAATTAGTACAGTACACTTTACCAATTACTAGATGTACCTCATTTAACGCAGAAGTGTTATAGTATCCAATTAAGAATAATAAACCTATGCCTTACAGTAAATTCTCTCTCAGCAAAGCTGTAGAAGATTTTCATCTCACAATCATTGAAGGAGCGCGTTTTTTACCAGAAATACTCCCAGTGACTCCTAGTCTTTTACTACAAGATACTCTTAAAGAAACGATTCCATGGGCGATCGCGGTGAGTAGCGAGAAAGCTCGTTCTGAGGGTATCATCAATCCTGTGTTACTCGAAGTAAAACGCCAACTTCCCGGACAAATTAGCGTTTTTTCTGGTGAAGAATTCAATGTAGAACCGGAGGCTGAACTTACAGGCTATGTTGACTTTCTCCTGAGTCGTTCCCCGGAGCAACTATTTATCAAAGCTCCGGCAGTTATATTGGTGGAAGCCAAGAAAGAAGACCTTAAATCGGCTCTTGGCCAATGCCTTGCAGAAATGGTTGCAGCTCAACGCTTTAACCAACAAAAGCAACAGCCGATATCGACGATTTATGGAACGGTGACTAGCGGTACTGTTTGGCGTTTTCTTAAATTAGAAGAGCAATGCGCGTCCATTGACCTTACAGATTATCCGCTTCCTCCGGTTGAGCAAATCTTGGGTTTTCTGGTTTGGATGATGCAGGAAAGATGAGCTGCTATTAAACGGTTTTTGGGTATGTCAGTTAACTGACTTTCACCGATGAGAGTGCGTTCGTACTCTTAAAAACTGCGGGTACTATCGGCAATAACTAATGACTATTTTTCAACTTTCTGAGCTTTAACTTCTAACTGCTTTTGCTGTCGTTCTACAAACTCAGCAAGAGAACTTTTCCGAATTTCCATCTCCTGAAAATCCACCACAAAACTAGCTGTTTTCAGCTCAACCGCTAAAGCTTCAGTAATATCGATAATTTCCACCCAACTCGCACATTGATAATCTGAGTCTTCGTATTGCTTAATTCGATTTTCTTCCAGCCCCAGTCTATCCGCAAGTTCTTTTTGAGTCATTTTCGCAGCAATTCGAGCTTTAATTAAGACTCTTGGCAGCTCTAAAATCGAATCTACTTCAATTTTGAGGTCTTGAGTGCGATCGCACTCCACCAATCTTTCATACTCAGCTATTTCTGCCCTAAAAGTATCCAGATGACTTTGGATAGATTCACGCATCACTAACCACCAAGGATCGTTCTTTTTCACCTCTTCATCTTGGGCGTCATACTGGGCTAGCGTAGATTCACATCTTTTCGCTAACTCTTGGGTATACTCATATTGCTTTTTATTTCTAATCATGGCGACCACCTTACTAAATCTATAGCAATAATTCCTTTAGGATGCAGCTCTCTGTCCCGTTGAAATAATTCATAGGAAGTTAGATCGTAACTACCGACTGGCTGGTCGGACGGAAAGATTTCACCGCGATAAAGAGCTTTCTGTGCGGCTCTATCTGCATAATTTCTCAGTCGAGGAGCATGAGTTTTCAGATAATTCATATCAACCTCTTCTCTATCCCAACAAGCATCAAAATCTTGAGGAGCTAGTTTGCTAGTAATAAAACTACCATTGATGTAAATTGTTCTGCATCCTGCTGCCTTTAGCTGTTCCATTGCCATTTGCAAACCCTCTATCATGCGAGTACGAAGTGGTGTTATTCCAAAGCGATCTTTGAATTCTTCCCATTCGACCCAATACACTCCTGGTGGCAAGTTGCCGTTCTCATCAAATTCGGGAATCATGCCCTCACACCTTTACATTTTAACACAATTTTATTGTCGGTTTTTATAGCTATTGATTTTCTCAGCATACCTGAATATGCAGGCAAAAAGCCATCGCTATGAGTGATAATTAATAAGTTGTAACAGAAGCGACTGGTGCGATGCAGGGTTTTGAGTTAATTTTCAGGTCTAATTCGACACCGAATGTTCGGAATATTCCGACTCACTACGGTCAAATAGAAGTCGCCACAACTACATTTAGACTCAACGGTCAAACTCACACCTAAACGATGGAATACGACGAGGATTCGGAGGGCCTAATCGTCGCTATTAGAACCTCTCAAGGTAACAGTCAATCAGTAGTTTATGATGCCTTGGAACAGGTCAAATCGATGACAGATGTATTTGGCAACGTCACATCATACAGCTACGACTTGCACCAAGCATGCGGGCCAACAATACAACTCCACCTGCTGGGTCGGTTGTAACTCGCATTGACGAAATTACCTTACAGAAAAAATATGGTAAGCGGAAAGCGAGCAAAACTTTATTTAGTCCGCTCGATGCAAGCGACTCTCTTAGACTTTAGTTCCAGTAAAATTTGGCAACAAATCTGGACTTATTGTACATTATATAGCAATCCTAAATCAGAATCAATATTATGATACAATTATATGCAATACTCGATCGTAAAAAAAAATGAATAA
>NZ_JAUBSX010000173.1:0-2853 GCF_036704885.1 Microcoleus sp. F4-D5
TTTCAAAGTCGTTAGAAAACCATATTGGTGCTATTTGGTATTTCATCCATCATTACAATACATCATTACTTATTTAGCACTACCTGGAAATGAACAATCGCAATGCAGGGATTCGGGATGGGAAAGGCGATCGCCCTTTTTGTGATTTGGGAAAAAAGGGATCTCGCTATCAATTTTTATACTCGAATGCGAATTCTGTAAACTTCTACCAGTAGTAATTTACCTCGATAATGCTCCTCACTATCGTGCAATGATAAGTATTCTGTCAGCCTTGCCATCAACTGAGGAATAATTTCAGGGTGATTTCTCAGTTGAATAGAAATGATTCCTTGATATGAACTTGGCGGATAAGTCACAATATCTTCTGCGAAGTCTCCATTCAGAGAAATAAGTATGGCATTTAATTCTTGAGCTTTGGCAATGACAATAGTATCTGGAGATTCAATGGGAATGTAATCTCCCAATACAAAAACTTCATGCTCGGTATCACTAAGGATTTGAATAATAGACTTAGGAACGCATTGATCGATGAACAATCTTAAACTCATTAGGCAACTGTTTCAAAATCCGACAAATCGCGAGCATAATCAAGACAAGCAGCTATCTGTTCTTTGGCGATATCTGGAAACTCGTCGATGATTTGTTCTACAGTGTTATTTGATGCTAAATATCCTAAAATAAGACTAACGGGAATTCTAGTCCCTTTGATTCTTGGTTTACCTCGCAGTACATCGGGGGTACTAACGATATGTTCTCTCCAGTTTACAGGCATAACTTGTCCTTTCTGAATCTGATAAGTTATATTATCTAATCTGACAAGTTATATTTTAACTTAAGCAATGGCGATCGCACTTTGGAATTCGGCATGGGAAAGGCGATCGCACTTTCGGAAAAAAAGCGCGGTTCCCTACGGGATAGCTACGCACGCGCGTACTTTGAGAAAAAAGGGGCCGACGATTGCGCTAAACCCAAGACATTATTAGACAACTTTGAGGTATTGCGTTACAGGCTTAAAATCGATGTCATGGTTGTCAGTCAGTATTTTAAATAAATGACAGGGGATGCAGGCTGCAATCAAAACTTCCAAATCGCGATCGAGTTTTGAGAAGTCTTCATAGATACCCACAAACTGACTTACGCAAGCTAAAGATGAATCTTTTGGGTCATTGACTCCCGTGTATTTGTACTGAATATCAAAACCTGCTTTTTCGCCAATTTCTTCGATATCCCAGTCTACAAGATTAATATCTATCGCTTCAACGGCTAGGGCAATATGACCGGGCGGTATAGTGCCAAGAGGCTCGCAGCACCAACCCTCAGAATTGTTCCAGATGCTCTTACCAACTGATTCTCGAATTTTCATGTATTTTCCCTCACTGAAAGTAGCAGCGAAACCAGAGTTTGCGTCCGGGGCGAAGGCATTTTTTACCGATCACTGAAGAGTCTGTACATCAGGATATGCCAGAATTTTTGCATCAGCAGTTAGTAAGGGACACCCGCAAATCCTCGCAGTTGCCACAATGATTTGATCTGCTGGATCGCGGTGAAAACCTGTGAGTTTAGTTGACTCGACAATGATGGGAATGGTGAGTTCGATTAGCTGCACTCCGAGATAAGCCAAAGCTTGTTTTAAGCACTCATCAACTGTAACGGACAAAGTAAGTCTTCCCATTTCTACTAATTTAGCAACTTCCCAACAAGAAATGATGCTGATTCCTAAACCTGGAGATTGATATTGTTGTATCCAGTCCCGATGTTTCTGAGTCAGTCGTGTGTTATTGTCAACCCACCAAACCCATATATGAGTATCTAGTACAATCATTGTAACACTTCCCAATCTTCCAAGGAAACCGCAGGTTCAAACGGCTCATCATAGCCAATGATAGTGCCTCGCAAAGGATATAGAAAAGTATTTTTCATGGTTTCATTTACCAAATTTAGATAGCTAATGAATTCTCGATATCCATCCAATTCTGTTTGTTCTTCGGGAGTAAGATTTGATGCTTGTTGTTGAGCTGTTAAAGTTTGAATTCGTTCCTGGGTTTGAATAGAAGCGCTAAATATTAAGAGTCCGTTGACCAACTCAATGCGGACAGAACCTTCGCTGGGCAAGCTGTTGGGTAAGTGAGGCAGCTTGATGGGCAAATTAGCAATCATGGCATTAATTGACTGTATTTGATGTTGATTTTTTAATTATACCGATCGCTCTGGTGAATTTGATAGTGGTTGCCATGCTCCAATTATAGGGCGATCGCACTTTCGGAAAAAAAGCGCGGTTCCCTACGGGATAGCTACGCACGCGCGTACTTTGAGAAAAAAGGGGCCGACAATTGCGCTAAACCCAAGACATTATTAGACAACTTTGAGGTATTGCGTTACAGGCTTAAAATCGATGTCATCTTTGGAAGTCAGTATTTTAAATAAATGACAGGGGATGCAGGCTGCAATCAAAACTTCCAAATCGCGATCGAGTTTTAACGAGTCCTCATAGATAGATGCCGACACACTGAGTTACTCAAGCAAAAGTAGCAGCGAAGGATGGATTTGGGACGGGAGAGGGCCGATCGCACTTTGGGAAAAAAGGGCGATCGTACTTTCTCTAACTTTACTTAATCGGCTTCCAACTATTGAGAGATTCCCGAACTGAACTTAATTGACTGAGGAACTCAATAAGCTTGGCTTTTTGATACTCAAGACGAGCCAGAATTTCCGGCGCTTCAGCTTCTTTCGTTTCCCGTTCCTTCAACACGCGATCGAAGTCATTTTGAAACCTTTTAATTGGACTTTGGACAAAAGCAAATTGGCTTCGCGAGTCTTTGACGCGAAGTAATACGTATCGATTATGAATAATTA
>NZ_JAUBSX010000174.1:0-2614 GCF_036704885.1 Microcoleus sp. F4-D5
CACTAAGGAACATAAATTTGATTTTCCCAAAATTCATCAATATTGTACATAGAAAATCATTTAGGATCGCTATATTAGGCTTCACTTAGGCCAAGTCATCACTCATTGGTCGTTAGTAATTATTAGGAATCGCACCACACTACATATAGTGTGTCTGCGTCCAGGACTGTACAACGTAGTTTCCAAAGCATTTACTTTTGCAATCGGTTTTTTCGTATTTTTGCGAACAAATTAAGTTACTTTTTATACAGCCGACGGGTAAATCAGTTTGGCGATCGCCAGTCCAAAGTTGTCAAAAGCCGAAAATTCCTAGTGTGACGCTTCAAATACGGAAGTAAGGAATGAAAAATAAATAACTTGATGTATTTTCGGATATAATGAAAAACAGCCCTCGCTCACCATTTTCACCAAAAGTGAGAGAAACTTGCTTTCTTATTTTTCTATTTTACCACCCTACCTTACCTTTAAATCTATGTTTTATTCTAGTTCACTTGAGTCAGAAATGAAGAAACTTTATAACTCTTTATCAGAAAAGGATAAAAGAAGGTATGCAGCGATAGAAGCCCAAAAACTGGGATGGGGTGGAATTAGCTATATAATGCAACTTTTCGGCTGCAGTCGAAATACTATTGTTCAGGGAATTGAAGATTTAGAAAAAATGGATGAAACGACAATCGATAATTTAAGAATCAGAAAAAAAGGAGGCGGCAGAAAAAGTATTTTATCTACTCAGATCGGCATTAATGAAGCCTTTTTAGAAGTCTGAAAATTTCAGACAGCGGGAGACCCAATGAATGAGTTAATTAAATGGACTAATTTGACGCATAAAGAAATAGCTTTAGGACTGAGGTCTGCCGGATTTATTATTAGTCTTCCTCTAATAAGTAAACTTTTAAAAAAGCATGGATATGTCAAGCGAAAAGCACAAAAAAAGCAAACAATAGGAACTAATAAAAATCGTAATTCTCAATTTGAAAATATTGCTATGCTCGACACACAGTATAGAAAAGCAGGTAATCCCATTATTAGTTTTGATACCAAAAAGAAAGAAGTTTTAGGGAATTTGTATCGTCACGGTACTCTTTATACAACCGAACCTGTCATTACTGTCTTACCATGATTTTTGGAGTTTAGGTTGTGGTAAAGTGATTCCACATGGAATTTACGATTGCCAAAAAAATCGAGGATATGTAACATTAGGTAACAGTAAAGATACCAGTGAATTTGCTTGTGAATCCATCAAACACTGGTGGAATAATTATGGAAAAGCCGCCTATCCTCATGCCAATTCGATTCTAGCTAAGTGTGATGGTGGCGGTAGCAATAATGCTAATCATTATATCTTTAAGCAAGATTTACAAAAGTTAGTAGATGAAATTGGAATTGAGATCAGAATAGCTCATTACCCTCCGTATACATCTAAATACAATCCCATTGAACATCGACTCTTCCCTCATATAACCAGAGCCTGTCAAGGAGTGATTTTTACAAGTCTAAATTTAGTCAAAAGTCTCATGGAAAAAACTCACACTAACAAAGGTCTATCTGTAGTTGTAAATGTGGTAGATAAAATCTATGAAATTGGTCGAAAGGTGACTGATGATTTTAAAAAAAATCTGAAAATTGTTTTTGATGAATATTTACCCAAATGGAATTATCGAGCGGTACCTCAACTCACGAATTAATCAAGTTATTAATTTTTCATTCCTAAGTTAAAGCTGTGATGAAGTTTACTTCAAGATGGTGAAAACCGCTTTCGATCGATAAAAATTACTGATATTCTCAAATCTATCTGTTAACAACAGCAATAAAAAAAACAACTTATTGCGATCGCATCAAATTTTTGTCAGCCTTGCTGGCAGGTTTTCACCTGTCGATATCGCAGCTTCCGTCCTCAATAAAAAAAACAAAATTCCAGCAGTGTCTGGACTCGCTTTGCTTGCAAAAATTTAAAAATCAACTCCTCAAATTAGGAATAATTTGAGCAATTTTCATCATCAAAAAACCAAACTTTAAATCATGTCACCAATCGAAGCATCTACCCCAAAACTAACTGCAAATATTTCCCTCATTCCCGACATTCCAGAAGAATTGCAACTAGCAAATTCTACCAATAATTACTCTTCTCCCCCAAACAATCTCCTAACCGCTAACGAAACCTCCTCCACAAACTCCAGCCTTGAACTATTACCATCAAACAACCAAATCCTCGATAAAAGCCCAGAAACATCTCCCCAACAAGCAGAGATAGACGCCTTCATCCTCAACAAAGATTCAACACCAACAACCAACAGCCTTCCCGAAAAACCGCAAATATCCACCACTCAAACCGACGCAATCACAGGCAATACAGCCAAACCAGCAACTCAAAATAACATTTTTTTCGACTCCGGCATTTTCCAAGCAGACGAAACAGGTAAAATTCTGTTCGATTACCTATCAGACGGAGGCCGGTATCAAGGAGAACTAGCAATTATCAGCCTGACAGGAATGCAGGAATTTGTTCCCGATTCCGAAGCATTTATCAGAGAAGCAGCCCTTACTTTTCACGGCATCTCTGAAAGGTAGAGTAGGAGGTCATTCTAGGCAAAAGGGGTAGATGGTGATATCATCT
>NZ_JAUBSX010000175.1:0-2613 GCF_036704885.1 Microcoleus sp. F4-D5
TCGATCGTCTCTTACACCATCAACACCCTGCCCCCAGCAGACCAAGCCATCCTGTTTTTAGGAGATCCCGCCAACGGCGGCGTAGCGGTGACACCCGGTCAAGTCCTGACTCCGGAACAGTTGCAGCAACTATTTCTCCAAACGACAGGCAACTTTACCGGAGCCACTTTCACCTACAGCGCCACCGACAATTTCGGCGCTATCAGTCCGGCTACCGCTACTGTGGCGGTCATACTTCCAACTGCCAACCAACCGCCATTAGCCAACAATGCCAACTCCAGCCTCGGGCCCAACAGCAGCCAGTTAATCACGGGATTGGGAGGCAGCGACCCCGACGGGTCGATCGTCTCTTACACCATCAACACCCTGCCCCCAGCCGACCAAGCCATCCTGTTTTTAGGAGATCCCGCCAACGGCGGCGTAGCGGTGACACCCGGTCAAGTCCTGACTCCGGAACAGTTGCAGCAACTATTTCTCCAAACGACAGGCAACTTTACCGGAGCCACTTTCACCTACAGCGCCACCGACAATTTCGGCGCTATCAGTCCTGCTACCGCTACTGTTGCTGCTGTCCTAGTTGCGACGCCAACTCCGACGCCAACTCCGACGCCAACTCCGACGCCAACTCCAACGCCAACTCCAACGCCGATCGCAGATACCGACTGTCAGTGTTCGCCCATTATTGAAAAACCGGGAATTAACTTTGCGCCCCCGCAGCAACCGCCCGCAGTTGGATTTGTCCGACCGATTTCACAATTTTCAGAGGAACAAACCACCAAAGGAACCGAGGGCGATGACTCGATCGCAGACACCAAAGGCAACCAAAAAATTGTCGGTTTTGAAGGCAACGACCTGCTTTTAGGTGAAGACGGGGCGGACGAAATTTACGGCAACGAAGACAATGACACGATTTTTGGGGGCATTGACACCGATATTGTTTACGGGGACGAGGGCAACGATATCGTATTTGCAGGCAAACAGAACGACTGGATTGCCGGCGACTTAGAGTCTGACACGCTGTATGGAGATCGAGGTGCCGATACAATTTTGGGAGACAACGGCGACGATAACTCCAGCAGCGCTCAGAACAATGGCGATTCGATCTTCGGAGGCAACAGTGCAGACCTCATTAACGGCAACGAGGGCGACGATACCATCCATGCCGGCAAAGGTGACGATATTGCCCTTGGAGGTAAAGAAAATGACCTGATTTGGGGCGAAATCGGCTCCGATACCTTGTTTGCTGGTATCGGGGACGACACCTTGTTGGGCGGCACCGGCGACCAAAGGGCCAGCGACTCCCAGGGACGCGACTTGCTGTACGGAGGCTTCGGCAACGACTTCCTCAACGGCCAAGAAGACAACGATACGCTGGTTGCAGGCAAAGATAACGATCGCGTTTACGGAGGCAAAGGCAATGACCAGATCTACGGTCAATTAGGCTCCGATACCCTCTACGGCGGCGAAGGAGCCGATACTCTGCTCGGCGATAGCGGGGGTTCCGAGTCAATCGGGGATACTGGCGAACAAGACTTAATCTTTGGCGGCAGCGGCAACGACATCATCGGCGGTGGCAACGGCCAGGATACCGTCCAAGCAGGTAAAGGTAGCGATCGCGTTTGGGGGGGCAAAGATAACGACTTGATTTGGGGCGAACTCGGCTCCGATACACTGGTTGGCGACAGCGGCGACGACACCATGTACGGCGGTGCTCGCAGTCGAGCTCAAGATGTTGGTGGCCGGGACTGGCTTTTTGGCAATACGGGTGCTGATGTGCTGTTGGGCGATGAAGCTGACGATACCATCAGTGGCGGTCAAGATAACGACTTGATTTACGGCGGCAAAGGTAACGACCTCATGCACGGAGATCTTGGCGACGACTTGATTTACGGCGGTGACGGCAGCGATGAACTCTGCGGTGACGAGGGCAGCGATACCATCTATGGCGATCGTGCTGATAACCGGGGTGTCTCGGTGGGCGCAAACGACCAGCAAGACTGCATCAACGGTGGTGAGGGCGATGACTTGCTCTACGGCAACGAAGGCCAAGATACCGTCAACGGAGATGCTGGCACCGATACCCTGACTGGCGGTAAAGATAACGACCTTCTCAATGGTGGCGCTGGAGATGACTGGCTGTTTGGTGGCTTGGGCAACGATACTTTAATTGGAGGTATTGGGAGCGATCTATTTGTGTTGAGTGCTGATGGCGGCACTGATACTGTCATTAACTTCGAGGTAGGCGTCGATAAGTTTGTTTTGAGCAACGAAGTGAGTTTGCAGCAGTTGCAATTTAGCGCCACTCCGAACGGTACGTTGCTGCGAGTAGCAGGAACCGATCGGGTTTTAGCGAATCTGGTTGGCGTTAACGGGGCGATCGGTTCGTCGGATTTCCTGCCAAATCTCTCTGAGGTGTAGAATTGGCGGCGGAAGTCTCCTGTTCTGAGAAGTCAACGCCACAGAAGGTCAGAACTTCTGTGGCGTTTCTGATAATACTAAATCCGGGTAAGTTCCCTTTATACCTCTGGGCGCTTGCTGCCCACATTCCGCACCCCAAACTGGCACATAGTCGGATTGAGGGGGTAAAAGTGAATCACCCGAGACAAGGGTGAG
>NZ_JAUBSX010000176.1:0-2604 GCF_036704885.1 Microcoleus sp. F4-D5
AAGGTAGTATCCGCAGCCCCAGTCGTCGGGTTTAACTTCGCAATGTGGTTGCGAGTTTGGCCGCCGATGTTGGTGAAATTGCCACCAACTATGAGGTGGCCACTGCTATCGATCGCGATCGCACGGACCCAATCATTCGCATTTGGGTTAAAGGTAGTATCAGCAGCCCCAGTCGTCGGGTTTAACTTGGCAATGTAGTCGCGACTTTGGCCGCCGATGCTACTGATGAAAAAGCCACCAACAATGGGGTTGCCACTGCTATCAATGGCGATCGACCCGACAAAACCATCGTAACCATTTAAGGGGTTAAAGGTAGTATCTGCCGCCCCCGTACTCGGGTTTAACTTGGCAATGTAGTCGCGAGTTTGGCCCGTATTGATGCCGGAAAAGCCACTAACAATGAGGTTGCCACTGCTATCAATGGCGATCGCATTGACATAAGGCATCCAACTCGCATTGGGCCAACTCGCATTATTGGGGTTAAAGGTAGTATCAGCCGCCCCTGTACTCGGGTTTAACTTGGCAATATTATTGTTGCGAGTTTGGCCGCCGATGTTGGTGAAATTGCCACCAACAATGGGGTTGCCACTGCTATCAATGACGATCGCATTGACCCAATCATTCGCATTGGGGTTAAAAGTAGTATCAGCCGCCCCTGTACTCGGGTTTAATTTGGCAATGTAGTTGCGATTTTGGCCGCCGATGTTTGTGAAATCGCCACCAACAATGGGGTTGCCACTGCTATCAATGACGATCGCATTGACCCAATTATTCGCATTGGGGTTAAAGGTAGTATCAGCCGCCCCTGTACTCGGGTTTAACTTGGCAATGTAGTTGCGAGTTTGGCCGCCGATGGTGGTGAACTGGCCACCGACATAGGGGTTGCCACTGCTATCGAGGGCGATCGTATTGACATCACTATTCGCATTTGGGTTAAAGGTAGTATCAACAGTCCCATCAGAGTTTAACTTGGCAATGTTGTTGCGAGATTGGCTGCCGATGCCGGAGAACCCGCCACCGACATAGATCGAATCACCAATAATCGCGGTGCCGTGGCTGGGGCCGGTGACGATACTATCAACACTGAGTCTGCCGGTTCCCGTGTCGTTCGCTAAAACATCTATGACGGTGCTAGTAGGGGTAGCACTAACATTAATGGCTTTGCTATCTGCGGTGCCAGTGGGTCTTCCTAAAGTGTAGTTATAATTGGCAAAATTCAGGGGTTTGGTTTCAATTTCCCCAAATTTCACTTCTAAGTTCCAGTCGCCGCCACTTGCCGCAGAACCCGTTATGTTATTAGAAGCTGCTACATCTGCGCCTGTTATTTTGCTGAGATGCTTGACAAAATTGAGGCAGGTTTCTCCCGCGCCCACATCGCATCCATATAATAGGATATCGCCGTTTTCAGTTAGGGCATTTCCCCACTGTTCGATCTGACTGCTGAAATTTTCTAGGTTGATAGAATCGAGTATGTCAGAACCGAGTTTTAAACTACCTTCGCTACCGTGGGAAAGGATGTGCACGGCTGCAATATCTTTTTGATCTGCCAAGGCTTGAGTAATTTGTGCGATCGCGCTCGAATTTTCTTTTAAAAGGACTATTTGAGCGGAATTGACATTTTGAATCAGGCTTTGATAATCTTGTACAGAGGAGTCAACGAAAATGATTTCCTTGTTCATGGTAATCACCTATTGTTTTTTGTTAAGTCTAGGACTGACGCATTCAGCGCAATTACCAACAATATGATGAGGCTTTTGGTCGCTCACCAGAAACCCAGAACAACGAAATCTCGCCTCAGTGCGTAAGTTCTAACTGATTCACTGCCCAAGTTTTTGCCGCTGGGATGATAGTTTTATCTGAGCGTTCACACTGCAGAAATCTTACAAGAAAGAGCCACTATTAAAAGCAGTTGGATGCACATTATAAACCAATCCCAAGTAGTCATTCCCAGATTTGATCGCCGTTGCAGTTAGAGGCATCACCCCATCTAAGATGACATTAACCGACTCAAAGGTTAGTTGACTGAAAGTGGCACCAATCAACTTGATTTTATCGTCGGCAGTAGAGAAGTCAGTAATCACATCAGCTTGAGATGGGTTAGGAGCGGTATATTGTAAGACAAAGGTATCAAGTCCCAAGCCACCTGTGAGCACATCGAAACCTCGATCGCCCCATAACTCATCATTCCCATTCCCACCAATCAAGACATCATTTCCCTTCCCCCCGTGTAAGGGATCATTATCATTGCCACCAGTGAGAGTATCATTGTCATTATTTCCACTCAAGAAGTCATCATCATTACCACCAGACAATTGATCGGATTCTTTACCCCCAAACAAGTTATCGTTCCCATTACCGCCATCAATGGTATCAGCACCTTGGTTGCCATAGATGGTGTCATTCTCGTCACTTCCCGTCAAGTTATCATTACCTGATAACGCGAATATCGGTTTGCCAAAGGCTGATTGGGGGATACTGGTATCATCTTCATCAGTCAGTAGATATTTGCCATCTACTTCTTGATTTTGTGGCAAATTAGTTGGTTCACCGCGATCGATATTACTGACTGATGGCGTGTTAATTGCGATCGTTATGGGTGTTGGT
>NZ_JAUBSX010000177.1:0-2388 GCF_036704885.1 Microcoleus sp. F4-D5
TCTCTCGTCCCCTCGCTATCTCTGAACTCCTCACCTTTCGGGGGTTTCAATATCTCACTCCTTAAGAGAACAGTGCCTGCCCGTGATTTGTCCGGTATCTTGGCTGGGAATAAATCCTTTGGGAACCGCGACGAACAGTCCAACTGTGACAAACACCATTGCGAAGGACAAAATCATCGTGGTGCGGTGATACTTTAAAACTTTCTTGAGGCTCCAATCGTACCAACTCAAAAATACCTCGAATACATATTCTGAAGCTCGATAAAGCCGGCTTTGATTGGCGTGATTTACCGGACGCAAAAAACGGCTGCACAACATCGGTGTCATGCTCAAAGATACAAAGCCGGAAACCAAAATTGAAACTGCAATCGTCACTGCAAATTCATGAAACAAGCGCCCCAACAACTCGCTCATAAACAACATCGGAATAAACACTGCCACCAATGAAAGCGTCATCGATAAAATGGTAAAACCGATTTCCCTAGACCCGTTTAGCGCAGCTTCTCGCGGGCTTTCTCCTTCTTCTATGTGGCGGACGATGTTTTCCAGCATGACGATCGCATCATCGACTACAAAGCCGACGGATAGCGTCAGGGCCATCATTGACAAGTTATCTAGCGAGTAGCCCAATAAGTGCATGATGGCAAAGGTTCCGATCGGCGAAACCGGCAGCGCTAAACTGGGAATGACTGTTGCAGACAGATTGCGTAAAAATAAGAAAATTACTAAGATAACTAGGGCGATCGTCAAAACGAGGGTAAACCGAACGTCGTCAACCGAATCGCGAATCGATTGAGACGCATCGTACATCACCCCAAGCTCGATCGAACTCGGAATCTGAGTTTTTAAGTTGGGTAGCAATTTTTGAATCGTATCTACAACTTCTAGAGTATTCGTCCCTGGCTGTCTTTGAATCGTGAGGATAATTGCGCGATCGTTGTTATACCAACTAGCAAGTTGAGTATTTTCTACGCTGTCAATGACTCGTCCTAATTGTTCGAGATAAACAGGCTGTCCGTTTTTGTACGTCACGATCAAACGGCGGAATGCCGCAGCATCTTTAAGTTGTCCGTTGGTTTGCACCGTAAAGTTTTTATGGCTGCCGGAAAGGCTTCCTGTGGGTAAGTTGACGTTTCCTTGTTCGATCGCAGTTTGCACTCGATCGATGCCAATTTGCCGCGTTGCTAACTGTTGCGGATCGAGTTGAATTCTAGCAGCATATTTTTGAGAACCGTAAATCTGTACTTGCGCCACACCGGCGATTGTTGAAAGTTTTTGTGCTAGATAGGTTTGTGCGTATTTATCAACCTCAGAAAGCGGCAGGGTTGGGGAAGTGAGATAAAGGTAAAGAATTGGCCCGTCGGCGGGATTGACTTTGCTGTAAGTCGGCGGATTTGGCAAATCGTTGGGCATTTGGCCGGATGCCGAGGAAATTGCCGATTCCACATCTTGCGCCGCATCGTCAATATTGTGGCTGAGATTGAATTGAAGCGTAATTTGAGTTTTGCCGCTGGTACTCGTTGAGGTTAGCGTATCGAGTCCGGCAATGCTGGAAAATTGCTTTTCTAGCCGGCGCGCCACCGATGCAGCCATCGTTTCCGGGCTGGCGCCGGGGCGGGAAGCGCTGACTTGAATCGTGGGATAATCGACGTTTGGCAAATCGCTAATCGGCAGTAAGCGATAACTCATCCAACCGAAAATCAGAATTGCCGCCATCACCAAGGTGGTCATAATTGGACGGCGAATAAATGGTTCTGAGAGATTCATTAGTTACCTCCGCCCTGGGGATTCGTGCGCGATTTCCATGACTGATTTCCCGATGAATTGGAATCGCTGCCAGATTTTACCCGGGATTTTTTAGCCCCTGATGTGTCTGAATTATTATTGCCTTTACTGGCATCTGAATTATCTTTAGCATCCCCTGCGGTTTTAATGCGAATCTTGCTACCATCGGTAGTGCCAAACATGTAATGATAGAGAAGTAAAAATTCTTGCTCATGGTTTCCACTCATGCCTGCTTGCCCTATTTGTGCGTCTGCTCAAACTGTCAAGAATGGTCGCATTCACAATGGTAAACAACGATTCAAATGCCGTGATTGCGGACGACAGTTTGTCGAATATGCAACCAAGAAAGTGATCGATCAAGTAACACGAAACCTCATCGATCGACTGTTGTTAGAACGCATTTTTCTTGCCGGAATTGCTCGTGCAGTACAGGTTTCTGAACAATGGCTACAAACCTACGTCAACCAAAAATATGCCTGCAGTGCCTCGAAGCGTGCAGGTTACACCAAAAAAAAGGGGAGGCGTGAGCGTTTCAATGCGATGAGCTGTGGTCATTTGTGGATAACAAAGAGAATAAGCAATGGGTCTGGTTAGCGCTGGATG
>NZ_JAUBSX010000178.1:0-2170 GCF_036704885.1 Microcoleus sp. F4-D5
TCATTGGTTTTCTCACAGGATGGTCTTGGATCTTACATTCTTTATCTCTAGCACATCTTTAGAAAAATGGTATAACATGGCGGTTTGACAAGGCGCGACTTCAACCTCACTTCACCCTGCCGATTGAAATCAAGCCGATAAATCATGCCATCGCCATTCAACCATGAGTTTCCATCAGGGTGAGGAAGACCTCCTGATGCGACGCTTCCCACTGGAGCAACAATAAAGACGTGACCTTGCAAGTCCTCTGGTAGTTCTCCCTCAATCTCCAATTGGATGTTATCTAGTTCATCCCGACTGGCGGTCATAATCGACTGGGGAACTGGGGGACAGCCTGCTTTGGTATTGCTTTGAGTGGGTTCGCTCATGTAACTCTCCTGAGTTAAAATGTAATAATGGTAACAGTGTAGATAAGTATTTGATTTATGAATGGGAAATGATGACTGTAACTTAGATACTATCTTTGATAAAGATTTGATATCTATTCTCCCATCCCCTGCGTCAAAGCAATTGGAATCGACATTAACTTATTATCGGCTCTCTCGTACTTATGGTGATAACGCAAGCTAATAATTTAGCAGGATCGAGGGTTTCAACGTTCAGTCTCAGATAGTTAGTATCATCTGCTACTTTTAAGACAAAGCATGGGGGAGAGCCGAGGAAAAAATTATGTGATTAGATGTTTGCATCGACACTGATGTCATGAATGCTGCACTGGGGCAAGCGTAACAAGTCGCTTTAGCTGTCATATCAAGGTGCGACTCGGCTAAAATGTGGCGCGCCACATTTCTGGGACAACTGTTCAATTAATGCGATGATATAAATGTGTGGTAATGCTCATACTGACGATCGCCACCAACCAACAACCAATTTGGGCTAGAACTACCAGAAGGTTGCCAGCCTCTGCGCTCTCAAATCGGTTCTATAAAACCGACACATTTTTAATGACGATAATTTTAACCAACGACGACGGCATCGATGCTCCCGGCATTCAAGCACTTTTGCAGGCTGTCAGCGGCAAAACAATTATGGTGGCTCCGCAGGGGCAATTGTCGGGCTGCGGGCATCAGGTGACGGCCCACAGTCCGATTCATGTCGATCGCCGATCGTCCGTGGAGTATGCTGTAGGGGGAACACCGGCCGATTGCGTCCGCATCGCTCTTCATCACGTTTGTGCGAAGCCGGATTTGGTGCTTTCGGGTATTAACGCGGGCGGCAATTTGGGCGTTGACGTGTATATTTCCGGTACGGTGGCGGCTGTGCGGGAAGCAGCCATGCACGGTATTCCGGGAATCGCAATTTCCCACCGGATTAAAAGGCCGCTCGAAATTGATTGGGATGTCGCTACTCGCTGGACATCGCGGGTGTTGGCGGATTTGCTCAACCGGGAACCAAAGTCGGGGTGTTTCTGGAATGTGAATTTGCCGCATTTAGCGCCCGGAAGTGCGGAACCGGAAATTGTGTTTTGCCGGCCTTCGACGCAGCCGCTGCCGGTGGTATACCGAGTGGAGGGAGAATACTTTTATTATGCGGGAGAATATGGCTCGCGCGATCGGGCGGCGGGGACTGATGTAGACGTGTGTTTTGAGGGTAATATTGCGGTAACCGAGATATCGCTGTGATGGGATTTGATGGATTTGGGCGATCGAACTATATTTTTTTTCCATCAATTCTAAATAAATGGTGTTAAATTCGATCGGCGACAGAATGTTTCATATTCATCGCTAAAAACAGATTTCATTATACTTTGGGTTTAGCAGTGCATATTCCCTAGGTATAATAAACCTGTTTTCGGATTATCCCAAAATAGGATATTGTGATTGATTCAGAATTGATACTAATAAAACTTAAACAAAATTAATCACAGTTCAGAGAGTGGCAGCTATCTCTACTTGCGGCCCTCGGTGCTACCATAATTTTTTTTGTCATCCTTCGGCTTAGCAACACCATCAGGTTGTTTCTTTGGCTTTTTGACTTCTTTGTTGCTTTTTCTTTCTTTTGACATGATTGTTCCTCAATTTTGACTCAGCATAACATAGATTGAAACATCTATCTAACTGCCAGTACAAAGGGGCGATTCCACACAAATATTACTTATACCATTTTTCTAAAGTTATGCTAGAGTTACCTGAAAAGTAAAGGAGAATATTAAAATGTCTGGGCGTCCTCA
>NZ_JAUBSX010000179.1:0-1928 GCF_036704885.1 Microcoleus sp. F4-D5
TCTCTCGTCCCCTCGCTATCTCTGAACTCCTCACCTTTCGGGGGTTTCAATATCTCACTCCTTAAGAGAACAGTGCCCAGATTCATTAATACTATCTTGCTTTACAGCAGCCCAAACTTTCAGAAATATAGCACTCGCTGTTTTCCAAAAAGCAAGCACTGTATATCAAACCAGCACTCATAAATATCTAAAATTCCGACAGTCGTCTTGGGAGGCTTTTTTTACGCCTCACCGCAAAGGCCTCCCGCACTTCTTTGAACTCAGAACTCGATCGCTCCAAAATCGACCTGCGACCATCGCTCTAAATCTTGCCTTCAAACCTCTGATGCCAGATGATATACCCCGACACGGTAACAACCAGAGCGATACCTCCTCCTACCCAAGCCAGCATAGGATTGTAACCGCTGCGGCTGAGGGTCTGCATCCATAGGTGAGTGCGGTCGGAGGATATCAACCAATCTGCGACGAGCGGAAAAAGATACATCAAAGATGCACCAACGATAAGCCAGCCCGCCATAGAGGCGACCAGAAAGATAGTTTTGGCTGTAGATTGGCTGCCCACGAGCAATTGCGGTAAAGAACTAACTTTGAGATTAGCAAAGAAGATGCGTTGTGTCAGCACAGGTACAGCCCGAGACAGCGGGCGGTGCAAGCGTGAAACTGCAGAATTGATTTGAAGCCAAAGGTAAAGGGCGTTGCTGATTTAGGGTATGACTGGCTCAATATGCAAGTCATATCGTTTCCGGTTGCATTGGAATCATAAAATCGAGTCAACAGTCAACAGTCAACAGTCAACAGTCAACAGTCAACCATCATTCCGGTGTTACCGGAATGGATATCATATAAACCAGTATCCACAAAACTTCGGGATTTTCAAGTTATTTTTTTCATACCCCGATCAAGCAACGCCACCGCCTGCATTGCTGGATCGAGGTATGATTGATGCGATCGCCCCAGGCGAATATTGCTGAATACGACTCGGGTTGAATTGTTTTTTATGAATTGCTCACCGCCTCAACCTTACCTAAATTCAGCAGCGCTAAAAGTTCTAATTGTTCCACAGCTCCGCTGGGTTATTGTGACTTCGATCGCTTGTAACGCAGACGCGGCTTACCCAACACCTTCAGTATTATCACGCAGAAAATGCCAGCACCATCACTTGCTCTCAAGGGAAACCAGGAGATGATTGAAGTGTCGAGTTCAAAGCAATACCGTGTCATCAGTCAACCTTCTCCCCGGCGCTATCAACGAAATCATCGCTACTGTCACCGATACTCACCGCCTTACCAAAGCTGACCGCTACGGCATGATGGCCGCCATCCTCGACGAGTCTATTACTGAAGAAGAACGCGGCTCGCTCGACCGCCTGATTCGCTCCCTGCTCAAAGGTCGAATTCAAGTCGCTGACGAACTCTCTACCGTCTTGTAAAAAACAAAAAGCTGATTGAGAACTCGACACTCTACAGCGGCTTTTTGTTGGGAAAGTTTAGACAAGTCGCGCTGTACAACTCTCTTGCGATTAAGGGGACAAACCGAAATCTTCCGGTTTCCACAAACTCGATGCCGCGCGCCCGAACATGAGAACATCCTGAATTTGCTCTTCGGTCACGCTTTCGTCGAACAGCCAAACTTTGGTGGTGGGGATGCCGGTTTCGCCGTCTCCTTTCGTCCAAATCTTCATAGTTCGAGTTTCGCCGACGGCAATCTTGGGGCGGTCTGCTTCTGCAACAAATCCCAGGGGGTAGAACCCGACTAACTCAGCGCTTTGGGGGTACATCAAATCTACGGCAAGCGTGGGGACAACCTTACCGGTGCGGGGAGCTGCCCAATCCCGCAATACGATTCTAATTTGGGCTTGCTGAATAAGTGATCGCCAATCAATAACAAAAGCGATCAATATATTCAACCAACGTTAAATATGAGTTTTT
>NZ_JAUBSX010000180.1:0-1889 GCF_036704885.1 Microcoleus sp. F4-D5
ATGAGGACGCCCAGACATTTTAATATTCTCCTTTACTTTTCAGGTAACTCTAGCATAACTTTAGAAAAATGGTATTAAATTGTGGCGAAAGTACAAGCCGCATTTAATTTGGATGGATTTGAGGATGCCTGCTCTAGACGGCTTTCAAGCTGCTCAAAAAATTAGAACTCTGCCTAACGGTTCTAACACTAAAATTATTGCTTTGAGCGCTAATGCTTTTGTTAAAACCCAGGAACTCGCCATGTCGAACGGCTTCGATGACTTTGTTGCCAAACCGTTCCGAGAAACAGTAATTTTTGAGAAGATGGCGCTTCATTTGGGTGTTCGCTATATCTATGAAGAGGAGTCGCCGAGGAAGTCCGAACAGGATGAGCACGTTGTGCAACTGACTCCTGAGTCGCTGTCTGTGTTGCCGAGGGAGTCGATTGAGAAGCTTTATAAAGCAGCCGCTTGTGGAGATGAGCAAGCGGTAAGGCTGTTGATTGAGCGAATTCCCCTGTCGCAGAAGCCTCTTGCTGTGGCTCTGACTAAATTAGTTGATAATATGAGCTTAGATATTATCAGCGATTTAACTCTGAAGTGCATTTCGACCGATTGTACGATCGCAAAATCCCAAGACTATTCTCAAAGTTAACTCGGTTTTTAGATTCGTACCTCATATATCAATATATGAAGTTCAACCTTAGTCTATCGCCAAATCCCAAGACTATTCTCAAAGTTAACTCGGTTTTGAGAATCGTACCTCATATATCGATATATGACGTTCACCGAGTGCATTTCGGTAGATTAGGCGAGCTCACCATCCCAAGATTGCGATCAAAGTTAACTCTGTGTTTAAAACCCGTACCTCAGATATCGATATATGACGTTCGGCAGATTATACGATCACCAAATCCCAAGACTGCGAGCAAAATCAACTCTGCGGTGAGAGTCTGTACCTCAGATATCGATATATGACGTTCGGCAGATTGTACGATCACCAAATCCCAAGACTGCGAGCAAAGTTAACTCGGTTTTTAGAGTTCGTACCTCAGATATTGATATATGACGTTCGGTAGATCGCAAAGCATTAGGACGATTTTGTTCAGAGCAGCACGATTTGACAGAGCAATGCCGAGCAGAGGTACAGCCCATAATCTGCTAACAACTCACGCTCACTTGATTGTTTACTCCGTGCTATCGGCTGTACCTGTCTGTACGTAACGACAGATGCGGGTTCGATCCGCAGTAGCAAGTCAGCGGATTTGGTCTGGGTGGAATGTGGCAGCGGGTCGAGCAGATTGGCGCTCAGTTGGAGATTCAGAGCGAGCTCTTATCGGGAACAAAGGTTATTATTGGTCATATCTGTTGGGAACATCCGTTCGTAAAAACCTACCAAAATCGGGACAAAGCTATGAATAGCTTCCTGGCTTAACGAACGCGATCTAAATATAAAATTAGAGCGACGGAGTGAAAGGTGCAACTATTATGTCTTATAGCGAATTTTCCCTAGATGATATTAAGCATAAACTCGGCTTAACAATTAGAGAAGTATCTGAAGTCTTTACGGCTGTAGAACCGATCGCACCCAGTCAGCTTTTAAAGGAAACCTTAGCCGAAAATATTCCCTTAGCCTTGGGAATTGACACGGAAAAAGCGCGATCGGAGATGATAGTCGCTCCGGTATTGATTGAACTCCGCAGGCGGTGCGATCGTCAAATCAGCCTCTTTTCCGGTACGGAATTTAATATTGATCGAGTCAAAGGACTGAATGGCATTTGTGACTTTATGATTAGTCATTCACCAGAACAATTATCTTTAAATGCTCCCGTGTTTATACCATTTTTCTAAAGATGTGCTAGAGATAAAGAATGTAAGATCCAAGACCATCCTGTGAGAAAACCAATGAC
>NZ_JAUBSX010000181.1:0-1874 GCF_036704885.1 Microcoleus sp. F4-D5
TAAGAATGGTTTTTTAAAAAAATAAATTATGCACAAAAATGATTTTCTGTCAACTTAATTTAGATGCGTTTACCCTGAGATAGATGCCGAATCCTCACTGCTAGCAGCAAGATAACGACTGCGATCGTCCACAAAATGAAAATTGCTAAACCCCAGAGAGGGAAAGTCATATTTGTCGGTTCAATTTGCATCATCTTTCTACCTTGCGAAACTGCGGCTAAGACTTTATAAAAGTTATATCAAATCCGGTAGCATCATCCAGTTATCTGCGTTAATCTGTGTTTATCTGCCTGTATCTGCGGTAAAAAAAAGAGAATAACCGCCCCGGACAATGGATTAACGCCCATTCACGCAGAGGTCGAGAAGAGAGATAGGAATAATTCGGATATTCTGAGTGTTTTCGGAAATCGATAGATCGCCCACGATATAACATTTTAGAAAAGTTTCCCGTCAGTACAATAGTTCTGGCGTTCTCATCTTTAGCTAAAATGAGTAAATCTAAAATCTAAAATCTAAAATCGACTTGACGATCGCACCATTGTATCGAGCAAGTGTTCGATCGCACCCGGTAGACTCTGGCAAAAACCAGTGTGTACCCGCGATGTCTGAACGATCGTGCTGCGGGGTGCTACGAGCCAGTGAAAGCGCTCTCTGTGGGGAAGTTGACCGATCGCGCCAGATTCCTTGCCGCCCGCACAAATGATGGGAATGACTGCTAGGTGATTGCGAATCATTTCCAGATCCAACGTTGAGTCGATCGCCATCAAGCGCCGTTCATCAATTTCGATACGGGCTTCGAGGAATTTTTTCGTAGCGCAGGAAACGATCGCCCCGACGTTGATAAACTCCTCGCGATCGACTTTGGGAACGACGCGGATAATGGCATAATCATAAAGAAATCGATCGGGCACTAATCGCTTCCTCCAAAAAAATATGTGGTGATTCTAGCCGATTTAGCAGGTATTCGATATAAGCATCCCGATGTTGGTTGCGATCGCTGAAAGGAGAATCTCCCACCAGCCAAGTATCAGGAATTAGTTTAACAATGTTGCGAATGATGTCCGGGGTTAGCGTTTGAGTCATCTTTGAATTAGCCGCTTCCAGCGTGCTCGCAAAACGCAGCAGAACGTGGTCTTTGATTGGGGGAAAACGATCGTTGCTGCGCGAGAGATAATCTTTCCAGGTGTGGTGGAAGTAGAGGGCCGCACCGTGATCGATCAGCCACAGCCGGCGGTGCCATACCAGCATATTTGCATTGCGCGGCGTGCGATCGATGTTGGTCACAAAAGCATCGAACCAGACGATTTCTGAGGCCAAATCCGCCTCTGATTTCCCCGCTATCGGGTCAAAAGTTATAGAGCCCGGGAGATAGTCGAGGGCGAGGTTGAGGCCAGCACTTGCTCGGATCAAATCTTGAATTTCCGGGTCAGGCTCAGTGCGAGCCAGTTCGGGATCGAGTTCAACAAAAACGAGTTCGGGGATTGGCAGCCCGGAGGCGCGAGCAATCTCTCCCGCCACTAGCTCGGCGATCAGAGATTTGGCTCCCTGGCCGGCACCGCGAAATTTGAGCACGTACATACCATCATCATCTGCTTCGACGATCGCCGGCAGCGATCCGCCCTCGCGCAAGGGAGTGACATACCTGGTAGCAATGACTGTTCGCAAGCTGGGACTCATGCTATTTTCGATTTGAGATTTTCGATGGGAAATCACTGATTTTATGAGGGTTTGGATCGCGGGATTACAGACAGTTGGATTCTTTCTTTTAACTGGGACTGATGTTAAGTAGTTTGTTTATTGACACTCCTCGGCATAAAGGCACGAGGATTCTTGGTTCATCCAATCGGCTTGCTCGTTGATGTCACCACCATCGA
>NZ_JAUBSX010000182.1:0-1868 GCF_036704885.1 Microcoleus sp. F4-D5
AAATTTATCTAGGCAAGGTGATCGCAAATTCACTCATCTTTCTAAATGCCATTTTCTGACTTTTTCAGCAAGCCCTAGATAAGTCAGCATTTGCTGATTGATTGACTTCACATTGTGTTGCGTCTTGTCAAAACGCGGTTAAACAAATTGCATCGCAGCTAAAAACTCAGGTTAAAAGTCCTAAGATTTAATCGAAGTTGTTAATCTCCGGTTAGTTTTGTGACCAGAGCCAGTACCGCCATTGGAGTCAGCCCCATTATCAAGGATATTGTGTAGAAAAAGGCGCTAGCAACGCGACTAACGCTCAAGAAAATCATCTATGTCGGGATGCTGGCGATTGACAAGCTAGACGAAAAGCGCTTGCAATAATTGGCCGATCGGGTGCATCAGATGCAGGTGAATGGGGAGATTTGAGGGGATGAGGGCGATCGCGCTTTTGGTGAATTGAGGTGCGGGGCGATCACACTTCTCAAAACTTCAAGAATTCGGTAGCTTAGCTTTTTGATTGCTTGTATGCTCTTAGCCAATTTAAGCCCCGCTTAGCACCTAGTTTTTTCTGCATATCTTCCAGAGAACTGTAAACACGCTTATCGCGGATCAGCTTTGCATATCCATCTTTGACTCCAGGAATTGAGGTAAGGTCAGATTTTGGATTGTTAATAAAATCCAAGAAATCTGTAACATCTTGAGGCTCAACAACTCTTTCGTTCAGCTTTGACTGCAAAATTGCTTGTTCAATCGCGGCTTCTGCTTCTGGTTGTTTAGCTGCAATTAGAAATACCCAAATTCGCTCAAGCTCTGCTTCAACTGCTGCTTCATAGATTGGTAGCCCAGTTAACAAGTGGTATTTATCTTCCTCATCAGTAATACAAACGATTGGCAGGGCGAAGTTAAATTCCCACGCCTTCAAGCTTTGAGAAACTTTTTTTAAATCCGACTTTGAAGTTCCCGATTGTTCTTGAGAAACCTCTATTTGATTTAAAACCACAAGGCTAGGCTTACTCTCAATCCCTTTATAAAATTTGACCATTTCTACATTCCTACTGAACTTTCAATCTGATTGATTTTTACCACTATTTCTTGGGTTAATGAGGAAAATTGCTTGGCAACTTCGGCTGCTCCTTTATTATGTTCAGCAAACAAAGAAATAGGCTGACAAGCTTGAGATGCTTGCCCAACAGCAGTAGCTCTCTTTATTTCCGGCAGAATCGTGATTCCCGGAAATCTTTGCTCTACGGACTGCTTAATTGTAGTATGAATTTTCACATTTTTTTCTGTCATCATTGGTACAATTCCCAGAATAGCTCCCCGCTTTCCCATTTCCTCTTGAACTTCTCTAGCTCGTCCGATTGGGGTTCTGATGCCATAGACTGAAAGATATTCCATCTGGGATGGGATAACCACATATTGAGCTGCATAGAGTCCATTACTAGCAATTGTAGTAGCGCTTGGCGGTGTATCGATAACTACATAATCGTAGTCATTAGCTATACCGGATTGTCGCAAAGCCTTATCCAGTCGCTTTTCCCGAATACCGCCCAAGTTGGCGAGAGCAACATCTGTAGTTTTGTAGCTACTGGGTAAAACATCTATTTTGCCCGAACTCTTTGTTTTACGTAAAATTTGATTAATTGGGGAAATTTGTATATATTCTTTGTAGTTAAAACTTTTGGTGTCGTAGTCTTTCAAAAACTCTATAACTTCTTTTCTATCCTGAAAAGAATCTAAAACTTTATCAAATTCTTCTAAGGTAGAAGCTTTGTCAAATTCGTCAGCTTTGTTCACTCCCAAGGCATTGGTAACAAGTTAGAAAAGAGTAGATTTTGTCAATACCTATGTGTGTAGATATCCACTAACTAATAATGATA
>NZ_JAUBSX010000183.1:0-1793 GCF_036704885.1 Microcoleus sp. F4-D5
ATTATCATTATTAGTTAGTGGATATCTACACACATAGGTATTGACAAAATCTACTCTTTTCTAACTTGTTACCAATGATATTTACTCGTCGTACAAATTCCTGAATAAAATACATCAATGGGTACCCCTTGCCACTGCTTGTTACCATGAAATCTTACAAATGACCGCATTTTAGGTTTTTTCGTACTTAGTATGCTAAACTGTTATGAAAACAGCAAGTATTTAAGTAAAATATGAAAAATTAATGACAAAAATCCTGAATCTACCTGGTGTAATCGTAGAGGATAGCTTAGAGACAGAATAAATAATTATTTAACCAGTTATCGTCAAAAATAAAACAGTATTTTTCCCAAAATGCGGATAAACAAACTGCCGTATTTATCAAAATAAAACGCATTTAGTTAGAAATTTGCAAATTACTAATAAACAAGACAAATAATTATCAAAGTCTATCGCCAACACTTTAAATGTAAATCATGTAAAAAAACTGTTAGCTAACTCTTAGATTTTGTTGAAAATCCCAAGAGATTTACTCAAATGTACGCCGAAAGTATTGCAAAACAAGTTATTAATAATAGTGCCAAAAATAATAAATTAACAGCAGAACAAGTTGAATCAATGGTGATGGATGGCAGCAGCTCAAAGTATCATGAATGTTGATATTGAGATTTTTTTCTATTAAGAATAGATGAAATTAGCTGATTTAAATATCCATGATATTTTATTGTTGTGTTAGTAAAGTTACTAACACCTAAGCTATTAGGTTTAACGCCAGAAATAAAACACTCAGAGATATAAAAAGTGATGCTGATATGGAATATAAATTATTTTCTTAACTTCAATAAATCAGCATGGATATGAGTTATGATTATAACTTGTTGGTGAATAAATTATGTCCGAAAGCCTGGGTGACGATAGTAGATATATTTGATGTTACAAAAATAATTTATGAACAATTAAATCAAGCCATAATTGACCAAAATCAACTAGAAAAATCACTAAATCTTAAATAAAAAGTTAAATTGTTTAATAGTTTAAAAGGTAAGTGCAAGGATTGCTATAGTTAAAATTATGCACTCATTAAAAGAAGAGTTTCATAACTCATTTGAAAATAGTTGGGATTTTGGACAAGGAACATTAGGCCTAATTCATTGGTAAAAAAAATCAGAACCTACTATAAAAAGAGCGTCTCCAGCATCAAAAGGTGGTTGGCTGAGGTAGTCGGGTATTTTGAACAAAGAACAACTAATGTCATAGTTGAGGGAATTAATCACAAATTAAAACTTTTAAAACTTAGTGGATTTGGTTTGAGGAATTTTAACAATTTTGAAACGGGAGCTTTACTTTTTTGGCATTTTCCTAGAAATTTAGCATACTAACTACGAAAGAACCCTAATTTTCGGAGAGAATAGATGAATGCCTGGTTGAACTTGAATGCTCTCTAGGGATTGAAATGGCTGTATCTTTTCTCGAAAGGTTGTATTGCATTTTTTACGCAGTACAAAGCTCAGGTGCTGGCGGTGCAACCATTCTGCTAGCTATATGGTGTGAAATTAACGCTGGCCAACAATTACTAATTTATATCTTTTTAGCAGTCGAATAACTGGACGTAACACTTGTTGCTGTTGGGCTAAATTAGAAGCCCCATCTTTATCTAACAGTGTCCAGAATATGGGAAAAGCTCTTTTTTGATAAATCGCACTTACGATTAGCACCCTATAGCGCGTCGCGTGAGAACCCCGGTCTTTTAAGCCGGGGATGAAACGCAGTTGTAGCCTTTAGGCTACGAGTGT
>NZ_JAUBSX010000184.1:0-1762 GCF_036704885.1 Microcoleus sp. F4-D5
TCTATTCTTTCTCTTCGCTGTGCCTATCTCAACGGTCAACTTTCAATTTGATGTATTTGCCAAAGTGAGATGCACCCAACAGGCTAAAGATTGTGTGTGCCTATGCTTCCTCCTACCCATCCCGATTTGATAAACCGTTTAGAACTCAAAACAGGACAATTGCCGGAAATTCATTCAGTCTCAGATAATCCAAATACCATTGGTAAAGTTTACGCTAGGAGAGCGCGTCAATTTTTAACCCGACTAAACCAAGGTCTAACACAAACTCACGCACTGCGTCGTCATTTAGCCAACCTTAACGACGTGAACTCGACGGAAATGGAATGGCTCAATTCAAGAGTTAGCAGGCTTAGCGGGCTAATCGGAAACACGGCGCTTGATATCAATTAGTATGGATTAATGAGAACTAGCTACAGAGACGGGTGCGATCGCACAACAAGATAGCTGATGCGAGCGTCAAGGATGGGTGCAGCGATCGATGAGGTGAATGCAGACTCGAACGAAACTCACAAGAGAAA
Source organism: Microcoleus sp. F4-D5 (assembly GCF_036704885.1). Taxonomy (NCBI): domain Bacteria; kingdom Bacillati; phylum Cyanobacteriota; class Cyanophyceae; order Oscillatoriales; family Microcoleaceae; genus Microcoleus; species Microcoleus sp. F4-D5. The sequence goes on from NZ_JAUBSX010000184.1 coordinate 519, forward strand.
AACCTGAGAGTTAAACTTAAAAACACTTTAGTAACAACAACTCTCAGCGATGACCAAAATTATAACTCGTCTTGACCTAACCCAGATTTTTTGTGATGTGGATGATTTCTGTCAAGATTTTCAAAAATATCAACATAAATATCCGAAACTCCCAACAGATGACCGACAAAAACTGTGTACTTCCCGTTTGTGTGTGAGCGAAGTGATGACAATTACGATCGGTTTCCACGGTTCGGGTTATCGCAATTTTAAAGCATGAGATATCAAAGAAGTTCTCCAGCATTGGCTAGCGTGAATTTCCCAATCTAGTTAGCTATAATCGTTTGGTCGAGTTAATGCCTTGGTCGTTGATGATCCTCAGTATGCTTTTTGAAAAGTCGTCTGGTAAAGGTGACGGGAATTGCCTTGATTGATTCAACACCAATTCACGTTTGTCATCCTTGTCGCGCCGCAATCCATAAGGTTTTTGGCGATTTAGTTAGTCCAATGGGGTAAAAACTCGATAGGTTGGTATTATGGCTTTAAACTCCATCTGATTATTAACGATTGTGGAGAATTACTAGCGCTCCTTTTGACCCCGGCTAATACTGACGCTCGAAAACCTGTCCCCGATTTGACTCAAGGATTATTCGGCAAACTTTTTGGAGATAAAGGATATATCTCTCAAGATTTATTCGAGCAGCTCTATCAGCGAGGATTGCAACTGATTTCTCGGTGTCGAAAAAACATGAAAAATCGGCTGATGCCGATTCTCGATCGGATCTTGTTGCGGAAACGAGCTATTATCGAGTCGGTCAACGACCAACTGAAAAATATCTGTCAAATTGAGCATACGCGCCATCGCAGTCTTTGGAACTTTTTAGTCAATTTATTAAGTGGATTAGTAGCATATATTTATCATCCCGTTCAGCCATCTCTCGATTTAGTAATCAAAGGATTAGCCGCTCTACCTCCTGCGATGTTCGCGCATTTCATTCGGAGCCTAAATCTCAACGATCGTTAGCCTCATGAGGATGGATTGGCCCAACCCATTCCATTCTCATTCTTGCGATCGCTGTAGCAATCCTAAGTGATTTTCTAGATCCGTAAAATCTGAAAGTCTTGCTAGACAACAAGTCTAGGAAGACAAGAGGGCGTTGTGCTGTGAGACTCAGATCGCATTGCTATATAGGGCTTGCTGAATCAGTGTCAAAAGGTTACACCACCAGGATTAAGAGAGCGGACGATCAATAATGGTCGCCGTG
>NZ_JAUBSX010000185.1:0-1701 GCF_036704885.1 Microcoleus sp. F4-D5
TATTGCTTGCACTTTTTTAGCGTTAAAACGAGCCAAAGTGTTTTGAGATAAGGGTTTTAGCCTTTTTCAGCAAGCCCTATCTAAGAAATATTACAAAATCTACCGTAAGATGATTTGATGGTAAAGTTATCAATTGATGTGGAGAGCGATCGCTCTTTACCCTCGCCTCTTTACGATCGCACAGAGCGAAAGACTAAGTTTAGTTGGGCTTATAATTCGGCTTCCGGCTTCTTAAGCTTATGTATCTGTAAGTGACTTAATGCTGAAGATTCAATTAACCATATTACCATCACAAGTGGAGATTTTTCAATGAAACTCAGTAAATCTTTAGCAACGCTGTTGACATTAATTTGTATCACACTCATAGTTGTGACTACTTTCAGATTAAGCCCTAGTTTCGCTCGTTCTACACCGGTGATGTCAGCACAAGTATCAGCAGAAAAAGTAACTACAGATCTGATAGCACAAGGTTCTTCAGGAAGATCTCTCTACACTAGGTTAGGAGGCTACAACGCGATCGCAGCCGTCATTGATGATTCAGCAACTTTCATATTTGCTGACCCAGTAATTGGTAAATACTTTATTGGCTTGAGCACAAACTCAAAACAGAGGCTGCGTCAGTTGTTGGTGGATCAATTCTGCCAAGCGGCAGGGGGGCCTTGTGTTTATACAGGGCGGACTATGAAACTTTCCCATAGTGGAATGGGTGGAGGTCTCACGAACAGTGAATTTAACGCTTTTGCTAATGGTGTGTCCCAAGCTCTCGATAAAAATAGCGTCAATCCACCAGACAAAGCCGATGTCCTGGCATTTGTTGAGAGTCTCAGAAGCAAGATTGTCGAAAAGTAATATGAAACACTCGAATCTCCTCCTGCTTTCGGTTGCATTTCTGCTACTGTCAGGAATGGTAACGGCCGACGCAGCCCGTGCAAAACCGTCAGAGCCAACGACCGAGATGAAAGTTCCAGTATCCCCCATGCCGAGGCAGTCTTCTGAGCGCTTTTCCATGCCTGCTATTTTTGCTCCACTCCATGCTCAATCCAACGATCGACCTTTTTGTTTTTATCAGCGCTCCGATAGCACGATAGTTGATTTGAGCAGACTGTGTGGGGCTAAGAGCACCGAAACGGGTACAAATACTAGATGGGAGAACGCTCCTGTTGAGGAGAAGAAGACCCCTATTTATTGGTAGAAAAATGAGAACTTGTTTCAGTAGACGAATTCCATAGGAGCGCCTTTGCCTTACTTCACCCGAAGTACGCGCGTGCGTAGCTATCCCGCCTAGGGAATCGCCCTCATCGCTTCAAATCTCCCCATTCACCTGCATCTGATGCACCTTGTCAGCCAACTCTTGCAAGCGCTTTTCGTCCAACTCGTCGATCGCCAGCATCCCGACATAGATAATTTCCTTCAGCGTTAGGCGGGTTGCTAGCGCCTTTTTCTGCACAATTTCCTTGATGAGGGGGCTCACCCCGATGGCGGTACTGGCTCTAGTCATCCAATTTTAGATTTTAGATTTTAGATTTTAGATCGATCCCACAGGTGAATCCGAGGCCCCGAACCAAATTGCTTGATTGTCACAAAGGTCACGGGAGATTAATAACTTGGATTAAATCTTAGCACCTTTAACCCTGTTTTGTCACTTTAGGCAGAGGAAAAGTATAAATCAGGGTGAGTCAGGAATAGAGAAATTGAATCTGT
>NZ_JAUBSX010000186.1:0-1692 GCF_036704885.1 Microcoleus sp. F4-D5
TAGGGCTTACTGAATAAGTTAGGAAAAATTGCGATCGCACTTGATGGGCAATTCAAGCTCGGCAAAACATAAGTTTTTGTTGACTATAACTTGCCAAAGTATAGCTTTTAATAATCATTGAACCGTAAATCGGTGTGATTTTCGGTTTGTGACGTAAAAAAATACAAAAAACCCGTCTTAACCAGGTAGAAAGGTTGATTACTAAAAAAGTAATAGCAATGGCTGTTTCCGAAGTATTATCAAGTTTTGTCATCACTCGATTCAAGCTAAATCTTCTTTTACGCAAGTCCCAAATTTTCCCTCAATTGCATTTCTAATTCTTTCATCTTCTAAGGCTTGTTTCTTTGTTTCTTTGCTGACATTTGCTGGTGGCCTTCCTAAAGGGGGGCCACTAATTCTAATTCCTCTTTCTTTACACCAAGCTCGGTTTTCTCTGGTTCGATAAATGCGATCCTCTTCGAGGGCTTCGCTAACGGCATGGACTGATTCTGGATAGTATCCTGTGTAACTTTTAAATGCTTCTACTTCTGCTTTTAAGTCTCCTGATTCATTAAAGTTATCCCAACTTATCCGGTCTAAAAATAAATATCCTTCAAAGCAACTCGCTGACAGTTTTGCTCCAAACTCTACAGGTTTTCCTGCTTTTCCTCTGACAATGGGACGGATGTGCGGTTGGCTTAAACTTACTATTCTGTCCGATATACTCTGTTTTTTATTTTCAAATAACCAGAGTTGTTGCCGATAGACTTCTGTGAGAACTAGCAAGGTTTTATATTGCTTTTTGGTCAGACTTTGTAGGGTGGCACCTGATTCGATTAGCTGTTCAATATGAGCGAGGTTTCTTTTGATATATTGCAGTTGTTTTTTAAGGGCTTGGATTTTTTTGTGGCGTTTAGGTCGTCGTTGTTTGGCTACTGCTAAGTAGTCTTTCCTGGCTATTTTTCGGTAGGTTCTGGGTTTTTTATTAATTTTTACTTTGAGGGATTTATAGAGAATGTCGATGATTTTTTCGGTGTGAACTCTGGCTCGGTTTAATAGTCCTAAGTCGGTGGGATAGCTAATATCTGCTGGGGCACAGGTTGCATCTACAATTAATTTTCCTTGATTGGTTGATTCATTTTTTGTGTCCGAATCCTTTTTTTTTTCTGGCGGTTTTGGGGTGGTTTCGCGCATTTTTTCCACCATTCGTTCGTTCACTTTCTTGATTAAATTCGCACTGATTCGCTGCCGAAAGTGGACTAATAGTGATGGGTCAAATGGGGACTCATTACTGTAGGTTGATTGACCGATAAAGTATTGTAGGTATGGGTTTTCACGGATTTGTTCTACTGTTTCTATGTCGCTGATTCCGAGTTTTTCTTTGATGATTAATGCCCCTAAAGCCATCCTAAATGATTTGGCGGGTGCTCCCATTTCGGTTGGAAAGTTTTCCGCATATTCTGATTCAAATTCTGACCACGGAATTAGTTCGACCATCTTTACCCAACGGTTATCTGCTGCCAACTTGCATCCGTTGGAGAGTTCAAAGTCGAAGGGGTCGGTAGGAGCAGACTCAGCTTTTCGGTACACGATCGCAAATGGTAATGCAAGGGTTTTGTACTATTTTACCTGTTTTTCACGGCGACCATTATTGATCGTCCGCTCTCTTAATCCTGGTGGTGTAACCTTTTGACACTGATTCAGCAAGCCCTA
>NZ_JAUBSX010000187.1:0-1692 GCF_036704885.1 Microcoleus sp. F4-D5
CGATAGTATTTAACTCACTACTTTACTTCGCGTCATTAAATCGCGAACCACTTTCCCTCTTTGTCCAAAGTCCAGTTACTAATGAAATGGGAATTACATGGCTGAGAAACCATTTAGGGGAAGAATACAGAGTACACACAATAAAGTTCAAGGATTTTAACCCGATGCACATTGATGCTTCTCTGGTTCCCCTGAAACCTGGAATCGCCTTAATTAATCCTATCCGCCCGCCCTACAACCCAGAACTTTTTAAGAAGGCAGGGTGGGATTTAGTTGAAACTGCTTTACCGACAACTCCTGACTATTGGGAGTTGCCCATTGCCAGTAAGTGGGTGAGTATGAATCTTCTGATGTTAGACACAGAGCGTGTTATCGTTGAACGGCAAGAAGAACCTACTCAGAAACTTTTGCAGGATTTAGGTTTTAAAGTCATTCCTGTTGATTTTCGCCACGTTTATAGCTTTGGAGGGTCATTTCACTGTACGACTTGCGATGTTCAACGAGATAGTAAGCTGGAAGAATACGGTTTTTCCGAGCTTGCTAATTTATGTTAATTAATCAAATGCAAAAGCAGTAAACCGTCTTCATTTTTCACTGTGTACTTGTGATTAATTTTTTCAATTATATTGATAAATATGGCTTTGATAAAAGAAACTAGCGATCGCACGAAAGGTATTTTAGTAGTTATTGCTGTTGCTATGATTCTGGGTTCAACTTCTTCAGCGATCAAAGAGGCTCTCGTGAACCTAAATCCTGAAACTCAATTAGCTGTGCGCTTTACAATTGCTGCAATAATTTTTCTTCCATTTATTGGCAAACTGAATCTTTGTTTAGTTAGAGAAGGGGCAATACTTGGACTTTTATTATTCGGAGTTTTTGCCTTTTCTACCATTGGGCTTGAAACTATTTCAGCTCATCAGGCATCATTTATTTTTGGATTTAATGTCGTTTTTGTCACCCTATTTGAACTCGTGTTTCGTAAGAGTTTTAAGATAGAGGTGTTGTTGGCAGCAATATTGGCATTTAGTGGGATTGGCATTATGTCTTGGGAAGGTGGGGAACCCCTAAGCGGTAGTTTATGGTTGTTCGGTTCTGCGATCGCTGACTCAGCATATATTCTCCTACGCGAACAAATGGCCGAGCGTCACTCATCTTTGGCACTTACAGGTATCCAAATCTTGGTTGTAGCTGCATTGAGCTTACTATGGGCGGCTCCTGAGATTTTGGGACACGTAGAAGCAATTGAAATGAATCTAGGATTGCTTAGTTATCTTGGTATAGTAGGCAGCGCTCTTGTGACTTTACTGATGACGACAGCACAGCGTTGGGTTTCAGCTCAAGAAGTAGCTGTGCTTTTGTCATTAGAGCCTGTTTTCGGAGCAATTTTTGCATTTTGGTTGTTAGGAGAAACTTTTGGCATCTTTAGTTTTGTTGGTGCAGCTATGGTGCTAGTAGGAATATTTTTGATAATCGTCGGTCCAGCCTTAGTGAAACCTGAGTTAGATATCAGGGAGAAGCCGGAAATTTAATCTGAGTAAAGTTAAAGGCTGAAAATGCCACTTACAAACAGAACAACAAGGAGTTGGAGCGGTCATTGCTGGATGTACACAACTATCAACCCACATTCCGCACCCCAAACTGGCACATAGTCGGATTGAGGGGGTAAAAGTGAATCACCCGAGACAAGGGTGA
>NZ_JAUBSX010000188.1:0-1680 GCF_036704885.1 Microcoleus sp. F4-D5
GTCATTGGTTTTCTCACAGGATGGTCTTGGATCTTACATTCTTTATCTCTAGCACATCTTTAGAAAAATGGTATAATGCAGCAGGCGGGACACCCCGCAAGAATCCTCCTCAAATTTTGCAACCCCGAGAAACCGGGTTTTTTGTCGTGACGGTGGGCTGTAACTACAAAAAAACCGGTTTCTCTGTAAGCGAACTCTAAACCCATACAAAATCAGTGATTCCCATCTACAATCTAAAATCTAAAATCGTATAAGTTATGAGTTGGCAATTTTGACTCAAAGACTTTTTTACAAAATCAACACAAAAAGTATTAATAATCACCGAAATTAGTTAGATAACGTGTATAACTAAAAATAGTTTTGTAAATCGGGAATTCAATCCTTGATAGTTCCCAAGCAAAATCAACTTTCACTCCTGTAAGACAGTAAAAGTAACACACTTTTGATACAACTTGAAGGCACCGCAGAGCATGACATCAACGACTAGAGATTCCAGTCACATTCAATTTTGTATAGGTCGCGATCGCGCCGACATCGCACAAATCCAAGAACTATTTAAAGCCGCCGCCTTTTGGGCGAGGGCACGCAAGATAGAAGATTGGGAAATCGCGATCGCCAACAGCGAACCAGTTGTTACAGTTTGGGACGGCTCACGGGCGATCGGCTTTGCCAGGGCCACTTCAGACGGCATCTATCGAGCCACCATCTGGGATGTCGCCATTCATCCAGATTACCAAGGTGCAGGACTCGGCCGCAAATTAGTCCAAACCGTCTTAAGTCACCCTCGAATGTGCCGAGTAGAGCGAGTTTACCTGATGACAACTTACAAACAAAGTTTCTACGAGCGCATCGGTTTTCAGAAAAACGCCAGCACCACAATGGTACTTGAAAATCAGCTTCTAGAAGAGAATCTCGAATTAGAAATTAGCAACGGCGAATTGCTAACTGCTAATTGTTAAATAAGCCCAAAAATTGCACCAAAATCTATAATATGTAGGTAGGGTGCGTAAGCGCGCACCTTACTCCCTATAAATCATTTTCTTCTTGCTTCTTCCCTCTTCCCGACCTCTATTAAATCTCTTAAATCCGTTGCTCTCTTCCCGACCTCTGTTAAATCCGTTACATCCTTTACATCCCGCATCTTGCAACATTCTCGCTTAACAAGCTTTCGGACCAGTTCCGCGAAGAGTAGATTTTCTCGCGGAACGGGCCCGAAAGCCTGTTCGTAAAATGATTATTGAGAATGGTGCAAGATGTTAGTTACATCCCACATCTTGCAACATTATTCTTGCCTGTTGGTAAAAGGATTATTGAGAATGGTGCAAGATCTCAGTTACATCCCACATTCCGCTCCAAAACCTGACGGAGTGACTGTTGACCCAAACTATCAACCAGCAAACACAAACCCATCACCATTGCCAGAGCCGCCACTGCCTCAGGATTAGTGAGTTGATGGTAAGCTATTGGCTCGGACAAGACGCACGCCGCGGTTAAAGCCTGACTGTTGACAGGCAAACTTTCGACTATCTTTTTAGATGTCAAATGGGTTCTATCAACAGGTTTTTAACGCGAACAGGATATCAGAGGTTAATTACACGCTGCCCATTTGTGACAAGTTAAGAAAAAGTGCAAATTGTCAAGGGGGTAGACAAAAAAAGGTAAAATAAGATGAAACCTTTA
>NZ_JAUBSX010000189.1:0-1648 GCF_036704885.1 Microcoleus sp. F4-D5
CAACTCCCGTAGCAATGGTTGCTCCTTCTATCAACGGCTAAGTTTTAGCTTTTGATTAATAACAAAAAGCGCCCCTAGTAATAGGGGCGCTTTTTGTTTGAGGAAAAATATTTTTAGAGACAGTCCTGGACGCATGGAGCCGTTGGCGAATAAAGCGCAACTACAAACATAAACTGTTCGCGCACTCCTATCAAAGAAACGGGGTTTTTTACTTACCGACTCTACGGGCTGCCAAGCGTCTTTTCATCATAAAAAACCCCGTTTCTGGGTTCCATGCGTAAGTCCTACTAAAAATAGCAATTGCTATCTTATTAAAAAGAGATGGTGAAAGGTAAGTCAGATGGTTGTCACAATTTCTAAAGCAGGATTGGGTACAGGTGGAGCCTTCCTGTCAAACGTGACATTGGAGACTCTGGAAAAGTTGGATGCAGATTTGGCAGGAACTGGGACACGTTTAACTTATTTGGATGCGTGTTTAGAAATTTTGGCTTTTTTATCTGAGGATCGTGAAGAACCGAAAAAAACTTTAGACCAGCTTTTAGAGATTTATATGCGGATGAAAAACCTCGGTTTTTATGCACGCGGTAATACAACCATCGGGATACAGGAATTGGGCCTACGGAAGGAACCAGATGAGTCTTACTGTTTGGGTACGCGCCAGTCAGTTCCTGATTTGGCGATCGAGGTGACAGTAACCAGTGGTGGAATTGATACGCTGGAAATCTATCGTCGGGTGGGAGTGCAGGAGGTTTGGTTTTGGGAGGCTGGGGTAATTTCGGTTTATTGCTTGCGTCCAACGAGATATGAGTTGGTTAGCAAGAGCGAACTTTTGCCAGAGTTGGATTTGCGATCGAGTTTTATTCGCGGATGGCCGATCGATATGATGCGGTGAATGCTTTTATGCGATCGATGTAGAAAAGAAAAGAGTAACTCTGTGGTTGAATTCGGTTGCGATCGGGTGAAGTTACCCATAGCTTATATAAGATTTAACTTGCACTGAATGTATGCTTTGAATACGGGATCGAGAAGAAACATCGATCGCGTTCCTACTAACAGTTTTTCCACTAAGCTGCGTCGGGTTAAAGATTGTATGGCTTGCCAAAATTCTGATTGGGATTTCACTATCAGCAGGTTGTCGTGAAATACCTACAGCGTCATTTTGAATTGCTAACCAATAGAACGCCTTTTTTTATGAGTCCGATCAACGCTTGATGTGAGATTCTAAAAATTGTTCTAAGTTACCTAAAAATAAATCTGCTGTTCCCTCTGCTAAAAATACGGAAACGCTACCCTTCAATAATTTAAAAATTGTAGCAGCGATAATATTTAGCCCGGTAAAGATGTCATTGATAAAGGTCGATCTAGTCTGACTATTTTTCCCGATCGGCTAATTCTTTTGCTCGGATAAGTTCGACCGATTCTTACCCTAACCCTTGGAAGTTTAAGGTTAGTTGGGAGAGGTTTAGTGCTTCCAAAGCAGTATTTTATCTTGTTTTTTTTCTATTGAGGAGAATTGAACAACTTTGGTGAGAGTATGCGGCAATTTGTTGAAAAAATTTGCCATAATCTTCCTGGGGGGGTGACAAAGAGGTCTACGAGATAGACTGTATAAGGGTTGAAGCCCGCATACCTTGTTGGTAAAAGCGGC
>NZ_JAUBSX010000190.1:0-1620 GCF_036704885.1 Microcoleus sp. F4-D5
AGGGGTTCTTAAATTAGGCAATGTCCAATGCAATCGTTGCGAAAGCAAACCTATACCAATGATCGACTCCAAAGCGTCGTAAATATTTGAACCAAACAGTTTCTAAAGGGAGAGTTCGTTCTCCCACCCAAGCCAACCATAAGGGTGGAAATGGCTGACCGTTTGACATGGGATTCATTCTTTCGACGAGGATTAAATTGACTCTTTGTTCAGGGGCACGATAAAAATGTAAGTCAAGCCATTGACTGACTCGGACTTGTCCCAACTCTGGAGCTTCGTCAATTTCAATCGCAGTATCAGCTTCGAGCCATGTGCTTGGGTCATTGAGTCTCATTTTTGGCCCATGTTTGGGTGGTCTACCGCGACCACTATAGGCTGGTGGTGCTGACCACAAGCAGGCATTCTTTCGGACTCTCATTAAGCAATCAGCTTGAATATCTGCTTGCCCTAATACCCAGGTTGCATTGCCATATTCTCGATCCAAAACTGCTAAAACTGGGTTGACGCTCTGTTCACAGACAAGTTTAAGTTGGGAAGCTGCTTGAAGTATCGGTGAAGACCCACTACTGATTCTTTGATGGAGTAGGGGTAATGCCCAACTTCCTTGTGCTTCAGGTATCCACGCAATGGTACTGTACCCCTGTCCAATAATTACGCCCCTCTGATATTCATGGGTTCTGTCTTTTAATGTATTGGCATCTCGTCGAGCCCATGCAGTGTGGTCGATTGCTACTAATATGTGTTCGGTTGGGGGTGCTTCTTTCTGTAATTGCTCCAGATACAACTCCATCAGTTTTTTTCGGTCTGGTCTACAGTCTTGTAACCCACATTCCGCAGATATTCGATCGGATTTAATTTCAAAGAGATTCAGAATTGTCAAAACCTCAAATGATTGCTCTGCAATCATTTGAGGTTTTTTTCAGGTATAATGATTGGTGCAATTAGAGCAACTCTAAAAACCATGAAAAAGCCATCTGAAGCTATAAATATCGTAAATTTAGACCCTGCAGGGAATAGTAGCAGGGATAATAGATGAAATGGAATTGGTAGAAGAAGTCAACAAAAAAGTGGGAATAAGAATTAAAGAAACCCTAAGCCCAGGACAAGTAATGAAAGCAATGATTTTGAACGGACTGGGGTTTTTGAGCGCCCCAATCTACCTATTCGACAATTTTTTTGTCGGAAAAGCAACAGAACATCTAATTGGAAAAGGAGTGACCCCTGAACAATTAAATGATGACAGAATTGGGAGAGCCTTAGACAAATATCATCAAGCTGGAACGACAAAGTTATTCACAGGAATTGCCATGAAAGCGGCTCTAAAATTTCAAGTGTCAATGAAAAGCGTTCACCTAGATAGCAGTTCAATATCAGTAGAAGGAGCATACAAAAACTGTCAGGGAAAGAGCCAGGAAATTGAGACTGAATCTGAAGATACAGAATCGGAAATGAAAACCATAAAAATCGTTCATGGCTATTCAAGAGATCGAAGACCAGACCTCAAACAATTTATCATTGATACGATCGTAAGTGGAGATGGAGGCGGGAGCATCCCGGTTTTGCAAAAACCTCAAATGGCCAAGAGGTCGTTGAGGTAAGCACAACGAAGTTTTAGCATTT
>NZ_JAUBSX010000191.1:0-1603 GCF_036704885.1 Microcoleus sp. F4-D5
TATTCATTTTTTTTTACGATCGAGTATTGCATATAATTGTATCATAATATTGATTCTGATTTAGGATTGCTATAATACGTCATATTCTACCATGCTGTGCCTAGATTGTGAACCTTCTTTTTTTGCTGTTACCCCGATTTATTGAGCGGATACGAATTTACCAACGCAGTCAAAGCTGCAAAAAAACCCAACGCTGTCGTCAACCTCAGCTTCGACTTAACTCAAATTAACCCCGACGGCACGCAAACCACACGGCACAAATTGACAGCAGCAGAAACAGCAGCATTGCAATACGCCAAAGACAATAACATACTGATTGTAGCAGCGGCCGGCAATGAAGGGAATCTCATTTCCGCCCTCGGACAAGCCTCCACCGAATTCGACAACATCCTCACCGTTGGTGCGGCCGATAACAACTACCGCGCCGGATATTCCAGCTACGGAGAAGGCTTAGATATTTTAGCACCGGGCGACATTCCCTCAACAGCAGAAACTTCAACAACCGAAACCAAACAAGGCACATCAATAGCAGCCGCCAAAGTCACAAACACCATCTCCCAAATGTGGGAGGCCAACCCATCCCTCAATTACCAACAAATCAAAAACATTCTCCTCAATACAGCCAAAGACATCGACGTACCCGACTGGGATGAAAGGACGGGATACGGAATTATCGACGCAGAATCAGCGATTGCTACAGCAGCCGAAACTATCCCCACAATTCCCGTATTGGCAGCAGCAAAACACTTGACAAAATCTCTAATTGATGCCGATGCAAATCCCAGCAACACCCCCAATAATACCGCACCAAAACCCTCAAAAAGAGCAACTGCAAACACCGCCCCAGGCACACCAAAGACTACCAGCACCTCAACCGGAAACAGTAATGAAGGCACTAGCTCTTATACCACAGAAGTAGCGCCATATACAACTACCTCTACCAGTAGTTCCAACGGCACAAGCACCACCAACTCTTACACCAATAGCAACTTATCAAACACAGAATCAAGCTGGGATAAAAGCACCGTCAAAACCAACACCAAGGGCAACTCTTTTAACGAATCCACCAGCGATTCAAACACATCTGCCAGTACCTACACTAGCAAAAGCTTTTCTCAAAACTCAGTCGCAAACAAAAATCAATCGCAGCAAAACTACAGCCGAGTTAAATACGAAGGCACTCGCAACGACCAAAGCTCATCCAATCAAAAATCCCGCAGTTCTAGCAATTATACCACTCCTTCACAAACTACAAACACCACTGCCGAGAGCTACCGAAACAGCAAATCCCAATCCGACAGCAAATACGGCACGGGCTATGCAATGAATAACGGCAAGCGCCAAGACGATTGGGGGTCAAAATCAACTTCAAACACTCGCAATACTAGCAGCACCGGCAGTTCGGTAAACAACAGTTCAACTCAAATCCAAGGCAAAGCTAACTGGACCAATAGCAGCAATAACAACAGTTCCCTCAACACTCACAACGGGGAAGAAAGCCAAGTAAATCGGTCTTATTCGGAGAGTAATAGCAGGGTAAACGCATCTTAATTTCAACCTAAAACATGATAAGATGAAGTATTTAGCTAAATCAAGGGCGTAA
>NZ_JAUBSX010000192.1:0-1451 GCF_036704885.1 Microcoleus sp. F4-D5
GCGACCATTATTGATCGTCCGCTCTCTTAATCCTGGTGGTGTAACCTTTTGACACTGATTCAGCAAGCCCTACTTAGACTCTCAACAATAGGGAACTCGAAACTTGACTTGATGACCATCCCATTGACAGGTTTGATTGCCCAAACTTTCATCTTTAGAACCAACCACAAATACTTCGCCTATCGACACTTTTACCTGTATAGGTTCTAGTTTGAAAGCGGCTATTTCTTGGGTTAGTTTATAGATGTATCTTTTTTTATGGTGTAAATTAAATTTTGTATAATACCAGTTAGTCTTCTGAGTTTTCAGCGAAGTTGCCAGGGGAAAGTTACAACCTGTTTTCGAGTCATGCCAATTCTTCTTAGCATAAAACTTGCGCGCTAACCGCAGTTTTTTTTGCGTTTTTTTCACCCAATCAATAGCTGATTTTAATTTTGACTCTAACTGTTTAATGTGGTTGGTTCTACATTGACGTGCTGCATCTACCTTTCCTTGAGACAAAGCGATAATCCCGCCAGCCTGACGTTTGTTGATGCCGAACTTTTCTTGTAGGTAACTATTCCATTTGGATTTGTCAAACTTGCTCTTTAACGACAGCAAATAATTAACTGTAGCGAGGGTGGCTCGGTAACTTAATCCGGCATAATCGAAGAGAAATAGCTCGAAATTGGTTAATCCTAATGGGGTGAGTTCATCCCGGGGTGTTGGTAATCCTTTGCAATAAGTTAGAGTAGTCATAGCTTGAGAGCTACCTCCCTCAGTTCTTCTACTATCTTTTTATTTTTGTGACTCCGACTGCCATAGAGACGAGCTGAAAATACTGTAATTATCTCTAATACGTCCGCTGCTAAATCTTCTTCAAATGTGCTGTCATCGGAGCGATTGATAATTATTACCTCGGTTCCGAAAGTCTCACATAAGGTAAAGATTAAATCTGAGCCGAATCTCAGCAATCTATCTTTATGAGTTAATACTAATCTTTCCACTTGGTAACTGGTAATTAGTTTGATCAACCTAATTAGTCCTTTCTTTTTATAATTCATGCCACTGCCCAGATCTTGGATGATTTCAAATTCCCATCCATGCTGGGCGCAATAGCTTTCTAAAACTAGAACTTGTCTTTTAAGATCGTCTTTTTGATCGTGACTGGATACTCTGGCATAGCCTACTGTCAATTCACTGCCTGTTTTATTGCCAATTAAGTCAGCAATATCATAGCGACGATGACCACCAACTGTACGGGTTGATTTAATTTTGCCGTCAGCCTCCCATCGATGCAAGGTTTTGACCGTTACACCTAATAGCTCGGCTGCTTGGAGGGGACTTAAACTAGACATAACTTGATTATATCACAGCTTTTGTCTAGGTTAAGGGCATTGGTAACAAGTTAGAAAAGAGTAGATTTTGTCAATACCTATGTGTGTAGATATCCACTAACTAATAATGATAAT
>NZ_JAUBSX010000193.1:0-1407 GCF_036704885.1 Microcoleus sp. F4-D5
ATGAATTACGCCCTTGATTTAGCTAAATACTTCATCTTATCATGTTTTAGGTTGAAATTAAGATGCGTTTACCCTGGACTATTATCTTATCAGCAGTAGTAGAGGAAGTAGAGATAGTTGTCAGCGAGGAACCGCAGGAGGTAGCACCATCCCAGCCGCAGAAAGAGTCGGTCATGGTTGTGGTCCAATCCGATCGGAAATTAGAATTCCAGCAAAATGCTTTTCGGTGGTTTGAGGCGACGCTGTATATTTGGCAGCTAACACAAGCTTTAATCAAGATTCAATATAGAAATTTTTCGATTGTCAGCAAGCTATATCGACTACATTCCCATCAGTTTTGGCGGGTGTGGATGGATAGTGGCGGCTTTTGGCTCTTTTCCATCTAAAGAATAGCTGAGTACAAAAGCGCATATTTCAAGAACAGTCTTGGACACAAACGCTTTGTTGTCATCCTGAGTCCTGAGCTTTGCTAAGGAACTGTAGTGTAGCCAAGGATCTCGCCCGATGCTTCACAACGCTTGCGCTGCGTTCAGAATGACATAATTGCGTTGGTTCTGCATTGATGGTTTTTGAAAGAGTTGTGAACACTTTTTCCTGAAATCTCTTGGCATTTTAGGCAAGGCGAGAGGGATACTGCTGGCAATTTTTTCAGACCATTACAGTCCAGGACGCACAGCCTCTACATATAGCGTTTTGTAGGGGGGAATCCCGCCGTGGTTGCCCCTATTCCTAGGATGGTTGCGTCCTGGACTGAATTAAACAAAACTTTAGTGTCTCTTAATAGGGAACGCAACTTCAGCGTCAGTCACCTGATGGTTGGTTTTGTCATGAGTTCCTTTTAGCTTTGACGGGGAGAAACCCGGAAAAGTTGCAATATATAGAGGACTTGCGCTCTTCATATATATAGCGTCTTGTAGGGGCAATCCCCCGTGGTTGCCCTGCACCTGGAGATTGTGCATAATTCCCGATCTAGTCCGAAAAATCTCTCTTTCTTGCGTCTAGTTTTATGACCTGCATTCAGTTAAGTAGTCCTGGAGGCAAAAACCCGGTTTCTTAACGTAATTGCGTCAATCGATTTTAAATTTTAGATTTGAGATTTTAGATTGACTTGCGCGAGATAAATGCTCTTTCTTGAGGATTTTCGATTTTCGATTTGGGATTGATTCCACGGATCGATCGCGTGGCGAGTACCACCTTTGAAATTCGCTTGTCAGTTTAGCTTGAGGATGAGAACGAGAAACCTGGTTTTTTAGGGAGAAGCGTGCGTAAGCCATGTTAAGGAAAAAAAAATCTACATCTCAAAATTCACAAATGAGTCTCTGTAATCGTCCTGGGGGGGTAACAACCAGCCTGAAACCCATACTTTGTAAGGATTGAGCCAATCCGCTGCTCAAAAAAGATAGGCAG
>NZ_JAUBSX010000194.1:0-1376 GCF_036704885.1 Microcoleus sp. F4-D5
TAAGAGTCACCAGAAGAAAGAACTGGTGTAAAAAAGGCAGCCGAAAAAAGGTCAGAGGAGACAGAAGAAAAGGCAGATTTAATGTAATGGGAGGAGTGAGGAATTCCGATAAAAAAAGGTGGTAGAGTTCCTCAAGAAAGGCAACTCATATAATTTTTATCGAGTGCTAAAACTCTTTTATAAAGAGCTAATCAATAAATGGGTATCAGCAGGAGATCGAGCCTCAGAATTTGCTGAAAAAGGAGCCAAAATAGTGATTATACTTGATAATGCTTTTTTTCATAAAAAAGAAGAGTACCTGAAAATAATTGAAACAGAAATGTAAGGATTCAGGTCTTTGATTGAGGAATTAGAGAAGGCATGGAAAAGTTACAAGTATGGGCAAATATCGCATCACGAAAAAAAGCCATTGCGCTTTTGCCTTGAAAACGACAAGTCTGTATTGCTGATAGTAAATCAGCAGTTTGTTCAAACCGAGACATTGACCTGGAACCACCAGATACTTTACGTTTGGTCACCGCCAATCGCAGAGAACGCTCTGCCAAATTATTGTCAGGAGGAATCGAGGGGTGGTCTAAAAAGTACCACCATTGATCGGCTTTATCGCGCAATGAGCGCAACAACAGTCCCGCAGCATAACCGACATGACCCAGCCAAGTATTTAATAATTCTGCCAGTCTGGTCTTAAAGTCTGTTGCCCAAGTACGATAATCGAACCCTTCAGGGTTTTCGCGCCATCGTCGATGCTGTCGAAACGCCTCATCAATTAATCCCAAGAATGCCTCTGCGACTACAGTATTATTACCATCATTTAGTTGCTGGACTTTCTTAAAATGTCGTCTCAGATGTACCAAGCATTTCTGTTGCGCTCCCACTTGCACACCGTTGTAGACGCTAAAATCATCGGAACTTAACACTCCGGCTTGCCTCATTGCCGAGCATGGTTTCTAATTCCGAGCGACTGCGAGTGTCTGTTGCATGAAACAGGCAAAAATCTCGGCCTGTGGCCGTCCACAACCATTCTTTGATTCCCTTGACGCACCAAGGGGTTTCGTCTACATGGACGTTGGCTTGTCGGGGTGCCCATTGCCACAAGTCTGCAACGGCTGGCAAGATGGCATCAGCTACTCGTGCGTTGGTCGCTTGTAATGTTCCGATGCCAATCTCGATGCCACCTAATTCCCACAGAAATTCTTGTTGCTTTTCATAGGATAGGTGTCCGTAATTGCCTAACCATGCTAATAAGGGACTTCCAAATAAATAATCATGCCAATACTGGCTCAGGGCGGTAAAAAATATCGTAATTGCTCAACCCCCTTGACAAGAAGACGAGATAGACATTAGATCAAGGAATGGAAAAACTCCCCGACTTAAAG
>NZ_JAUBSX010000195.1:0-1365 GCF_036704885.1 Microcoleus sp. F4-D5
CCTAAAGCTTCTTCCATTCCATGCAGAGCTATATTTGCCAAAAGTGGGCTAACTATTCCCCCTTGGGGAGTTCCTGTCATGGTGTCATAGAATGCCCCATTCTCCATGTACCCGGATTTTAACCATTGGTGAATCAACTTCCTAGCTGGAAAATTGCCAATGGCTTTCATCAGAAAGTCATGGTCAATGTTGTCAAAACACCCTTTAATATCGGCGTCTACAACCCATTTCTTTTTCCGATGAGGGCATCCTATAAGGTAACTTTTACCTATGGCATCATGGGCACTTCTGCCGGGGCGAAATCCGTAGCTACTGCCTTCAAAGACAGCCTCCCACGCTGGTTCAAGCGCGTTTTTAACTACGGCTTGAAGACACCTGTCTATTAGACAAGGAATTCCGAGAGGTCGTTGTTTTCCATTCGATTTGGGGATATACACTCGAAGCGTTGGCAGTGGTTTCCAGGGAATATATTTGTTCAGTATATCTACTAACATTCCTCTGGCTTCTGGTGTTTTGACCACCAGTTTATCCACTCCTGGCGTGTTCTTGCCTTGGTTGGTTTGCGTTACTCTCCTTACCGAAACCAGCATGTTGGAGTAGCTACGCATTAACAGCTTTTGCAGGCTGCGAACCTTTTTCCATTTGCCTTCTTGGGTAGCCCTAAATATTCTCTGTCTCAGTTGCCTAACTACTTTATTGGCTTGACGCCAATTGACGCTTCTCCAATTGGTAGTTCTTTGAGTTACGTTTACAGCTAGTATTGGCTGCATCTAACTTTTCCTTTCCTGTTCGGGAACCAAACACATGAATTTCAGGAGACTCACCAGCCATACGTCGGCTCCTTTTCAGGTGGGCATTTATCCCTATTTGTCCGGTTATTGATTCCCGTTGCCTTTCGGCTGACAACTTTCGCTTCTTATGGCTTCCTTATCCCACTAAGGGGTTCGGGTTAGATTACTCCTTCCTTACTAGCAGTAATCGACTTAGCTGCTAGACCTTATTGGGGTTACTTCGTTCCGCACGTATGAGATTCAATTGGGGTGGATTCCTTCTTTACTCCGGGGGTTGGGCATCCTAACGTCAGACAACATAGCTTCTGATTTCCTTTGTCCCCAACACTATCGTATATAGCCACTTCCGATAGCCTGAAGTAACGGAGCCTCACAGAAGATTCACTGATTTGTTAATCCATCCAATCTTTTCCTTGCCTCCCCCTGCATTGTGGTTCGCAGATGGGTTCGGCTTTCCCTCTAGCTGTGAAAACCTCGCAGTTGCCCGCGACGCTCCTTCGGGCGGAAACAAGCTTTTGGATGCAGGCTTGGGGGAGACGGCTCCTCACTCATACCGTGCGACCTCGAATCGCAC
>NZ_JAUBSX010000196.1:0-1359 GCF_036704885.1 Microcoleus sp. F4-D5
CACCTTACACTTCCACAGGTTTTTCTGCGACGCAATCCCTCTGGTGTCTCCTTTTCGCTCTTATTCAGCAAGCCCTATGTAGCAGAGATCCCGGACCCCCGAGTTCAAAGAACCCAAAAACACTTATTAAAAGATATTTTAGTAATCTCTATTTTAGCCGTCATTGGCGGTGCCGAAGGTTGGGAAGACATGGAAAATTATGGCATCGCTAAACAGCAATGGTTAGAGGAATTTCTCGAATTACCCAATGGTATCCCGAGTGATGATACTTTTCGACTCGTCGAGTGAAAGAATTAATCCTCAGGCTTTAGAACAATGTTTAGCGAAGTGGCTTCAAAGTATGCTTGGTTCGATAGTTGGCGAGATTATCCCCATCGATGGCAAAAGTGTTAGAGGTTCTTATGACCGTAATCAAGGCATAAAAGCTTTGCATTTGGTCACGGCTTGGGCAAGTGAACAGCGTTTAGTTTTAGGGCAAGTTAAAGTTGAGGATCATTCCAACGAGATTACGGCAATTCCGGCACTCTTAGAATTATTAGACCTGAGCGGGGCGATCGTTACCATTGATGCGATGGGAAGTCAAACCGAGATTGTGAAACAAATTCGCCACAAAAAAGCTAATTATATTGTATCTCTTAAAGCCAATCATCCTACTTTACATTCTCAGGTTAAAGAATGGTTTGATACCAGAAGAGCTAATAACTTTGAAGGCATTAACATTAGTTATAACCAACAAATTGAAAAAAGACACCATCGCACTGAAAAACGTTATGTTTGGGCTGTTCCTTTAGAGGCTTTCGGTGGTCTTTATCAACAAGACCAATGGTCGGGACTGCAAACCATCGTCATTATTGAAAGAATCCGCCATCTTTGGAACAAAACGACTCGTGAAGTCCAATTTTATCTAAGTTCTCTGCCGGAGGATGCTCAAGCTCTTGGTCGTGCCATTCGTCAACATTGGACGATTGAAAACCAAGTTCATTGGACTTTAGATGTCACGTTCCATGAGGATCAATGTCGGATTCGTTCAGGTCATAGTCCTCGTAATGTTGCCATAGAGAGACGGATGGCACTTAACGCTCTTAATCAGGAGAAAACATTGCAGCGTAGTCTTCGTCAAAAAATCAAACAGGCTTCTATGAATAATGATTATATGATGACTGTTCTCAACTCGTTTTGTCAAGCTTGATTGAGATGCTCTTACCCTGTCTATATATCCGATCTACATGAATTGATTCTGGGTAGAATCCCGTGAACTTTTTAAATTCTTCTACTTGTGCTTGTAATACCATTTTTCTAAAGATGTGCTAGAGATAAAGAATGTAAGATCCAAGACCATCCTGTGAGAAAACCAATGAC
>NZ_JAUBSX010000197.1:0-1348 GCF_036704885.1 Microcoleus sp. F4-D5
AACGAAAACCCAAGTTAAAATTGATTATCGCTCCCTTTCCGGATGCCACCCTACGTGGAGAACCATTTTTCTTTGAGAGGATGTTTTAAAAGTGGGGAGCTTTTGTAAGAAAGCTCACAAGGTTTAAGCTGAGATTTGTAGACAACAGCACCTTGTGAGCAAATGACTAAAGCATATCCTAACAATTTGACATGGGAACAGTGGGAATTAATTGTAGACCTGTTTCCAGAAGCTTGCGCGTGGTGGTCGTCCCCGGAGCATAGCAATCTACGCTGTCGTTAATGCCATTCTCTATGTGCTATGTCTTGCGATGTACCTGGCGAGCATTACCCGGCGATTTTCCAGCTTGGTCTACGGTTTACGGCTATTTCCGAAGATGGCGCCAAGACGGTACGTGGTTGAAAGTCCACGACAAACTTTATCAATGGGTCAGGGTGGCAGCCGGACGGGAGCCTAGTCCCTCAGAAGCTGCTGTAGACAGTCAATCAGTCGAAACAGCAACGATGATCTACCAAGAAGTCGGCTATGATGCAGGTAAAAAAATACACGGGCGGAAGCGACATTTGACAGTTGATTTACTAGGTCTAGTTTTACGAGTTTTAGTGACATCCGCTTCGATGCCAGAACGTGCTGGAGCCTTCATAAGTCCTCAAACGAGTTCATCATATGGGTCGCGTGAATCGCTTACATACGATTTGGATGGATGGTGGGTATCGGGGTGAAGACTTTATGCGATGGGTAATGGATATGTTCCGTTGGATTGTTGAAATCGTCCTAAGACCATTAGAGAAGAAGGGTTTCGTTCACTTACCTAAACGTTGGGTTGTAGAGCGAACTTTTGGGTGGCTCAACTGGTGTCGGCGTTTGAGTAAAGATTACGAAAGACTACCTGAAACTTCGGAGACTTTTATCTATATTGCCATGATACGTATTATGGTTCGACGGCTTGCATAATTTTTAGCTCACTCCTACTTTTAAAACATCCTCTGAGCCACTGCCGAAAATCCCCTTGACAACTGGCTTTGAGCCTTAACTTGTCACCAATGATGAGGAAGTGAGAAATCAGGTGAAGAAACTCACCAATAAACCGACAATGCGTTGGATATTTCAAATGTTTCAGGCGGTACATTTAGTGACGGTCAACGGAGAAAAGCAAGTCAGCAATTTAACCCAAGACCGTCAGGATGTATTAAAGCATTTAGGACAGTATTGCAGTCGGTACTATTTAATGTTTGCAGGTGGATGACGCTCATTATTAAGCTGTAGATATTCATTGGTGACAAGTTAAGGCTCAAAGCCAGTTGTCAAGGGGATTTTCGGCAGTGGCTCAAAGAAAAATGGTTCTCCA
>NZ_JAUBSX010000198.1:0-1330 GCF_036704885.1 Microcoleus sp. F4-D5
CTGAGTTTCACACGTTTGATATTGTAAAGAAAGTCCCTCTTGACGAGCGATCACTCTTCTTAACTTGTCACCAATGATTCCACCCCATCCTAATTTTTGAGCTTCGATAGCTGCATACCTTCTTTTATCCGTATCCGCTCAATAAATCGGGGTAACAGCAAAAAAAGAAGGTTCACAATCTAGGCACAGCATAGTAGACTGTAGTTTAGACTAACCAAAGATGAGAACGGTGGCAAAAGAAGAACTAGGGCGTCGGTTCAGTATTAGGAGTTGACAAAAAAAGGACTTTATGAAATTAGCCAGTCCATGAGTTCGACTTTATACCTGGTGTAATTGGCCGAACCTTATCCATTCGAGCAATGACATGAAGATTATGGACAACAGCGACTCGGCGTAGATCTAAGAGATTTTTCCGCTGTCCAATATAGCGAGCACGGTTTCCCTGCCAATGCCCAATATGAGCCAGAGAGTGTTCAACTGTAGTACGTTTTCTTAAGTTTTTTCGACCAATAGCAGTGGATTGACGTACTCGCAACTCTTGCATTAAGGCTTCATCAGGATGAATTGATACAGTCCGTCCTCTTTTACTATTCGTGCAACCAGACCTCAGAGGACAAATCGCACATTCACTCGCCGGAAAATGAACAACTTTCCCGGGTTCAAATGGGATACTTACCTGATTGGGACAGCTAATTAAATGCGTATCCCAGTCAAGAAAAAAAGAATTTTTATCAAACCGTCCAGAATTTCTGACCGGCCATGCCTTGCAAAATATCTGTAATTTATCATCCCGTTGTGTCACCCAATGACTAGATAAATAAGCCCGGTCAATATGTAACTCGGCTAGGTGAATATTTTGAAATTTTAAGTCACGTTCTAGGTCAACTGTAGCAGCGGATTCTGGAGTATTTGCGCGAGTCAACGCCACCGCGCAAACTACACCACTCTCTAAATCTTTGAGGATGTGGCGTTTATATCCATCTATTTTGTTACACCGACTTTTACGCCCATGTCGCATATCAGCGTCCTCAATAGAAATGCGACGGTCTTTGGCTACCCCTTGGCTTAGAGTCGGAACTCCTTGAGAGTCTAAAGTTACATTCTGAGCTTCAATTACTCGAGCAACATCCAGAGTCTCTTGAGCCATTTCAAAATTTTCACAATCCGACTGGCTTGGGAGCCATTCTTCTACAGAATCTAAGCTGTTTAGGATAATTGAAAGTGCGTTTTGACGTTCTAATGGATTATCCCAATTTATCGCTCTTCCATCACTCTAAGCAGAAGAAAATAAGAAATATTCGGATTCAGTGCTCTCTGGGATAGCACCTCG
>NZ_JAUBSX010000199.1:0-1320 GCF_036704885.1 Microcoleus sp. F4-D5
TCGGGCGGAAACAAGCTTTTGGATGCAGGCTTGGGGGAGACGGCTCCTCACTCATACCGTGCGACCTCGAATCGCACAATGTTACCCACATTCTATCAGACTCACTTACAAAAACAACTGACTCATGCTCAGTTGATATTGATGATAATCTTGCTCTCTTTGATACAATCAGAAAAACAAGTGAGACTAGAACGGCTCTCCCGGGTATTTCCTTACCCGATTACAACCGAAAGTCGGCGACGGAAGTTACAAAGATTTCTGGACTTACCTCAATTAACGATCGCAGGAATTTGGTTCCCCTTAATTACTTATTGGTTAACCACTTATTGCCGTGTTGGGCAAACCTTGTCAATAGCGATCGACCGCAGTCAATGGGGGTGTATTAATCTCTTCATGGTCAGCCTAATTTGGCATCGCAGAGCCATTCCATTGTACTGGACTCTATTGCCCCAACTCGGGAACAGTAACTTGTCGGAACAAACAACAGCTTTACAGCAAGTTTTACCATTATTTACAGAATATAAAGTCATCGTTTTAGGTGACCGTGAATTTTGTTCTGTAGACTTGGGAAACTTGCTAAAGGAAAGCGGTGTGTCTTTTTGCTTGAGGTTAAAAAAGAATCATTGTATCGAAACAGAACATTTAGTTTGGCAGCGGCTAGATAAATTAGGAATAGTACCAGGCACCTCTCTATACTTTCAAGGAATCAGAGTCAGAAAATCTCAGCCAGCAACTGGGTTTGATATTGCCTGTCAATGGAAAAAGAACTATCGGGGATGGACGGTTGATGAAGCGTGGTTTATTCTTACAGATTTACAGCGAGTTGCCCGTAGCGCTCGATGCTTACAAACAACGGATGGGAATTGAAGAGATGTTCCGAGATTGTAAAACAGGAGGCTACAATCTTGAAGGAAATAGCCTCAAAGGAGACCGCCTAATTAACATAATTTTGCTAATAACGATTGCCTACAGTTCGGCAGTATTTCAGGGTACTGAAATTCACAAAAAGCAGATACAAAAATATGTATCTCGCCCGAAAGAACCCAGCAAACAATACCGCCGACGAAGTATATTTGGTGTGGGTTTAAATGGAGAGCAGTGGGTTAATTATCTCGTTCAATATTCCGAAACAGTCCAAGAGTTAATGAAGTTAACTCGAAATAAACGTTGCTTTTATCAGCTTGGTATGCGGGCTGCAACCCTGATTGGGTATACTTTTTAGGCCTCTTTGTTACCCCCCCAGCAACCCACATTCCGCACCCCCAACTGGCACATAGGCAGATGGAGGGGATAAAAGTGAATCATCCGAGATAATAAGTA
>NZ_JAUBSX010000200.1:0-1312 GCF_036704885.1 Microcoleus sp. F4-D5
CTCACTATTATCTCGGATGATTCACTTTTACCCCCTCAATTCGCGTATGTGCCAGTTGGGGGTGCGGAATGTGGGTTCTATCTGCCTTTTGCTGTCCATTTCCCTAAGAATAGAACAGCGGCTGCTGCGGTTAATTTCGGCAACAGAGGCGATAGCTGGTGGCGACTTCGACTCAACAGTTTCAGGTAGCGGTATTGCCGAACTCGAAGCCCTAGCCTGTGCTTTCGAGCGCATGAATTGCCAGTTAAAAGCATCTCGCCAGCGGTTAGAAGAATATTCTGGCGATTTAAAGCGGCAAGTTGCACAGAAAACTATTGAACTAAAACAAGCTAAAATTGCCGCCGAAAGTGCCAATCGCGCTAAAAGTACCTTTCTGGCCAATATGAGCCACGAATTGAGAACGCCTCTGAATGCGATTATCGGCTTTGCCCACCTCCTTGTGAACTCTAAAAAAACTGCACCGGAACAGCAGTCGAGTTTAGATATTATCAATCGCAGTGGCGAGCATTTGTTGAAACTAATCAACGATATTTTGTCGCTGTCTAAGATTGAAGCTGGTCAAATTACCCTCGAAGAAACTGCTGTTGACTTGTACAGTTTGCTCTCGGACATAGAACGGATGTTCCAACTCAAAGCTCAGTCGTCGGGATTGCAACTTGTTTTTGAACTCCGGAAAGATGTACCGCAATACGTCCGAACTGATGAAAGCAAGCTGCGCCAAGTTTTGATTAATCTGTTGGGTAATGCTGTTAAATTTACTGAGGCGGGTAGGGTGAAGCTGACTGTAAAATGCCTTCAGTCTATGGCTAAAAAACCTTTACCCAAATTCTTTCTCCAATTCTCTGTGAAGGATACAGGCCCAGGCATTGCGCCTGATGAGGTTAGCCGTTTGTTTAAGCCGTTCGTGCAAGCTTCTGCTGGCAGAAAATCGCAAACGGGAACGGGTTTGGGATTGCCAATCAGTAACTCTTTTGTGAAGCTGATGGGTGGTGAAATTAAGGTCAAAAGTTCTGTGGGGAAAGGAACGGTTTTTAGTTTTTACGTTAAAGTCAGTCATGCTACTGAGAGCGAAGTTTATGACAGACTGCCGCAAAAACGAGTGAAGGGGTTGGCATCCAACCAACAAATGTATCGCATTCTGGTAGCGGACGATGAGTCGGCAAATCGGTTGTTGCTAACTCAGATATTGAAGTCGGCTGGCTTTCTGGTGTGGTTCGCGGATAACGGAATTAAGGCTGTTATACCATTTTTCTAAAGATGTGCTAGAGATAAAGAATGTAAGATCCAAGACCATCCTGTGAGAAAACCAATG
>NZ_JAUBSX010000201.1:0-1304 GCF_036704885.1 Microcoleus sp. F4-D5
TTAAGATGACGCCCGCGACGAGTAATGAAAGTTGTGTGCGCTATTTCATCCTCCGAGTGCCAAGTAGTTTCATCTTTTAAATCAAATCGAGTTCCATACCAACGGCGGTGTCGGCGAGTTGAAGTAATTTCGTCACTGATTGATGGTTGACGATAGAAAACTCGATTGCTGCGAGCTCTAGTAACTAAAACTAAATTAGATTTATTTGAGAGTGCATCCAGGAATTGGCGTTGGGAGTAATAACTATCAGCCACCAGTACAGATAATTGTTCTGTCTCAAAAGCCGGACAATTATGGAGCGTGCTATCTACCTGTTCCAAGCCAACCGCAATACTGTTACTACCTGATGCCACTCGTTGTTCGCTTAAAGGTATAGACCAAGGGATATTTTGACGAGCATCGGGTTCAGGTAAAAATGATAAGAGAGAGTATAGATGCCCGATGTTGATTGGTTTGTTACCTTTAATGGCGTGAGGTTGATGAATGTATGTTCGGTCTGCTAAACTTTTAGCAAATGGGCGTGGCATGGGAGTAGTGTCCAAACCAAGTAAATGAAACTTGCGACTTTTCGGTACGGGAATTAGTGGGGCGACCGCTTTGAGTAAAGACTGTTGCAGCAGTTTTCTTTCTGCTGCGGCTCGTTCGCTGCTACTGGACTCAAACAATTGTACAATAGCTTTGTATAAAGCACGCATTACCCCGACGAAACGAAGGATGTTCGCATAATGCTACGGGAGATTGAGCTGTCGTATTCCCCGATAGCGAATCTAATAAGTCCATCAAACTATCGCGACCCGCCGGAAACAGAGTGTAGATATCTTGGCGAAATTGCACCAATTGGGCGAGGGGGTCTTCACAAGGTAGAGTTGGCATAAAAAATTAATAAATCCGAGAGCTTTCGCGAATTATATTCGCGAAGTATCTTAGCATTTAATTAGGACATCTCTCTGGCAATACCAACCAAACATGAATCGCCATCAGTCAAAGCTTCCTCCCGATTTAACTAAAAGAGCTGAACGTTTAACTGCTACTATTGCTGCTTTAAAAGTAAAAATTCAACAAATTTTCGACGAAGGTGAAGTAGCGCCGCCTGGTTGCTATGTAGCTCGTTATCAGGTGCGACAAAGACAAAAAGTTTATTGGTATTATAAGCTTCAAGCAACGGAGGCGATTTTTGAGCAAGCAACAGATCGCCAAAAAAAGAGTAAGTATAAACATTTAGGACGGGCCGGTAGCCCAGAACATATCACAGCGGTCATCCAGGTCGCCAGACGCACTCAAATTGATGAACTCGAACGCACAAT
>NZ_JAUBSX010000202.1:0-1301 GCF_036704885.1 Microcoleus sp. F4-D5
CTAGTACACTTGGGCGTGAATAGAGCTACCATTTATATGTAGATGTAGAAGGTAGAACAGATCGATGCCCAGACTAGCCCCAAAGCCATTGCAATTGGCAGAGCCAGAACGAGAGCAACTGTGGCAGATTGTCAACCGTCATCGGACTCCCCAGCAAATTGCCTTAAGAGCCAGGATTATTCTGTTAGCAGACGAAGGATACAATCATCGAGAAATCGCTCGTGCCCTCAACATCAGTCGAGAGATGGCTTCGTTGTGGCGGCATCGTTGGTTAGAGTTGAGTGTCAAAAATCTGGAAGTGGTGCAGCGATTAGCCGATGCCGAGAGACTCGGAGGTCCAATGACCTTCAGCTTAGAACAGATTCTTCAATTATTTGCGCTCGCTTGTGAGAAACCGGAAATATCTGGGCGACCGCTGAGTCATTGGAGTGCACGAGAGCTAGCAGATGAAGCGGTCAAACAAGGCATAGTCACCAGCATCTCCCCTCGTCATGTTGGGAGATTGATGGCAGAAGCCGATTTAAAACCGCACCAGTCACAATACTGGTTGAATCCCCCCCCGACCCACAGTTTGATGAAAAAATCAAAGACATCTGTGAGGTCTACCTGAGTGCAATAGAGCGTGCCGAGCGGGGAGAGCGGACGATTTCGATGGATGAGATGACAGGAATTCAAGCCATCGAGCGCAAGTCTGCCGACCGTGGGATGCGTCCCGGCAAACGGGAGCGGCGAGAATTTGAGTATATTCGCCACGGCACCCAAACATTAATCGCGAGTTTTGATGTTGCTCAAGGTCAGGTGGTCGCTGCGACCATTGGCGATACCCGAACTGAGTTGGACTATCTGAGCCACGTCGAACACCTGATGGCTAGTGACCCTGATGCTGTCAAATGGCATCTGGTGATGGATTGTTTGAACACTCATCAATCGGAATCCTTGGTTCGGTTTGTGGCAAAATTTGAAGGGCTGGAGGTTCCTCTCGGGGTGAAAGGGGTATCGGGTATTCTTAAATCGATGCCAACTCGATCCGATTTCTTGCGTGACCCCACTCATAAAATCGTGTTTCACTTCACCCCCAAGCATTGTTCTTGGCTCAATCAGATTGAGATTTGGTTCAGTATTTTGGTTCGTAAGTTACTCAGGCGAGCCAATTTCCTTAGTAAAGCTCAACTCAAAACCCGTCTCCTTGAATTCATCGATTACTTCAATTGCACAATGGCTAAACCCTTCAAATGGACTTATTCGGGCAAAGCATTGAAGAAATAATCAATGGTAGGTTAACTCCCGCCTACGTCTACTAG
>NZ_JAUBSX010000203.1:0-1269 GCF_036704885.1 Microcoleus sp. F4-D5
TATGCAATCTGTTGAGCTTGTGTGTTTTTATAGCTTAACCTAAAAGAGTGCCTTTTTTTCTGTTGATTTTGGGTTCAGATTGCACTCACTTTTTTCACTTCTCTATTTTATTGCGATCGCATTCCTCTTTAAAAACTGTCCGGAGTATTGAAACGAAACACAATTAGATGATGGTTCATATTTAAGTTGGATTTATCCATCCGGCAAATTAAGAAAAAAAGGATTTAAGCCCATACAGGTAAGAGTAATTGAGTAAGCTGTTTTGCATTAAAACTGGTATAATAATAAATAAAAAATCACAGAGAAGCCAGAAGTATGCCAGCAAAAAATTATCTAAATTCAGAGCAATTCAAAAAGCTTCAACAATCCTTAAAACAAGAATAAAATGGAGCAATTAGAGAGAGGATTTTAATCTTACTATTACTCAATGACGGAAAAACACAAAAAGAAATTGCTAAATTTATCGGATGTTCGCAAAACAAAATCTGTTTCTGGTGCGTGCATGGAGATCCAGATAATTTAGAGAGTCTTAAAGATGAGAAGATGAAAGGAAACCATCACAAAGCTACAGAAAAATACATATAAATATTACTATAAACAATTGACAAAGCTCCTCAAGAGCTAGGATATGAATTTGGTCGATGGTCAGCTAAAAGATTGGCTACTTATTTAGAAGAAGTGACTGGAATCAAGTTAAGTGGCTCACAAGTTTGGAGAATTATCTAAAAAAAAAGTACGTTTACCTGTGGTCAAAATCTAGTTTAGATCACAAACAATATCCCGATAAAAGAAAAGCTTTTAAAGAAAAACTAGAGGAATATTTAAAAATAGAAAAAGAAAGTCATAGTCGCCTTCAGGTATGGTTTTAGGACGAAAGCGGATTTAGTTTAAGGGTGATAAAGAGAAAGACATGGTGCAAAAAAGGACATCGCAAAAAAGTGAGGGGAGATATAGCGATCGCAAATCATTTGTAACTTATAAATCATGTATAATGAGGAATGTGGATCTAAGTAGGAGTTGAGATGTCCCAAAATAAATTGTCAGAAAAATTCGAGGAGCATGAAGTCCAAGCTTTATTAGAGCTAGAAAATTTTATTGCCACTAATCCCGACCCCAGAGAATTAAAAAGAGCCTTGGCTGTCCGGATGCTAATTGAAGGGATCTGCCGCGAAACTATTCAAAAGATATTGCGAGTGTCCTCTCCATTTATTAGCAAGTGGAAAATCAATTATGCGTTGTATGGAATTGAAGGATTGCTCTTAAATCATC
>NZ_JAUBSX010000204.1:0-1262 GCF_036704885.1 Microcoleus sp. F4-D5
CTTCCCTTTCATTTATTATCAAAGTTTTCTATTTTACCATAGAAATCCATATTTACATCTCAAATGGAATTGCTATATATTTCAGGGTATTTTGTCCCCCCTCAAGAAGTAACTGTTGAATCATCGTCTTAAGCTGTTTGAGAGATACGGGTTTGGCAAGGTACTCTGTTGCACCTGCTGCCAAACATTTGTCGCGATCGCCTGCCATAGCTAAAGCTGTCACCGCAATGATTGGCATATTCTTCAGGGTGCGATCGGCTCGAATCTGACGGATCGCTTCCAAACCATCCATTCCCGGCATTTGAATGTCCATTAAAATCAGGTCGGGCTGTTGTTGGGCTAAATTGATTGCTTCCTGCCCATTTGTTGCAACAATTAAACGAAAACCACAACTGGTGAGATAAGCTGCGAATGTGTCAGTATTTGCTGGGTTATCTTCTGCTAACAGAATCAGAGGTTGGGCTGGCAATAAACCAGTAACCGTGGAATCTTGAAGTTGCAAGGGCTGTTCTAATGGCAACGTTCGTTCCAGTTGCATAGCTTGCATCTGCGTGAAGTCAGAGCAATTTGGACTTGGCAGCGTAATGGTAAATCGGCTTCCTTGACCAACCGTACTGACGACACTAACAGTTCCTTGATGCAACTCAGCAATTTGCTTGACCAGCGCTAAACCTAAACCCGTACCGCTGTATTTACGATTAAAACTGCTGTCAATTTGTACGAAGGATTGAAATAGTTTTGGCAGATGTTCTGGAGCAATCCCAATGCCTGTATCAATGACGCTAAATCGAATGATTTGTTGAGTATGTTGGTGAAGCCTATCTGTAGAAAATTCGCGGCTCACCTCCAAAATAACCTGTCCTTTTTCTGGTGTAAATTTGATGGCATTGCTTAGTAGATTGATCAAGGCTTGCCGCATTCGTAGTTCATCCACATCAATCTGACCAATGTTGGTGGGAATACGAGTTTCCAGTTTGATTGCTTTTTGATAGGCAACTTGCTTGATAAAGTTCAAACTGGAATTGCACAGTACCTCGATCGAAGTGGGTAAAATATATAATGCCATCTTGCCAGACTCAATTTTTGCCAGATCGAGAATGTCATTGATCAGCGTCAGCAAATGGTTTCCACTTTGGGAAATTACCTCAAGGTATCGGTGCTGTTTTGCATTTAGCGACCCATAGATCAATGGCACTGAAAAAGTGAGCAAAAAAAAATCTGTAAGGCAAGATATACATAGATAATTGCCTTACAAACCAAAA
>NZ_JAUBSX010000205.1:0-1262 GCF_036704885.1 Microcoleus sp. F4-D5
GTTATTCATTTTTTTTTACGATCGAGTATTGCATATAATTGTATCATAATATTGATTCTGATTTAGGATTGCTATAGACTTTCTAGATTGTCGGGGTCTCCCTTCATACACTCTTTTAGATACTTTGTTTACTGAACAACCCAAAAAATCAGCAATTTTAGATTGAGTTTTGCCGTCATTGAGCAATAATAGGTAGTAATAAATATGTAGTGAAGTTTAATTACAGTAATTGAATACATAGGATAATTTTATTTATAAATAACTCAATCAAATTTTGTGATTTTAATATTTTTTTACGCGCTCGAATGTAGATTTAGTTACACTTATGCTATCATAAGTAACTATTGCGGGAATCCTTGATATCTGCCAACATTAGTTTAGTCATGTAATATGCTATTTTTACGACCAGACTGCCCTGATTGTGGTTCAAATCACATAGTTAAAAATGGTAGAATTCATAATAAAAACCCCAAATACAAATGTCAAAGTTGCGGTCGCCAAGAAAGTCGAAAATCCGACCAACAAAGTAATTAGCTCAGAAACAAAAGATTTAATCGATCGACTTCTTTTGGAGAAGATTTCTTTGGCTGGTATAGCTAGAAGCACGGGTGTTTCTCAAAAATGGTTACAGGATTACGTAAATAATAAATATGCCTCAATCGAACGCATAGTAAAGGTTACACCTAAAAAAAAGTCAGATTGAATGTTGAATGTGAGGAACTGCGGTCATTTGTAGATTGCCAAGAAAATAAGCAATGGGTGTGGCGCCGCAATGGATAGAGAAACAAGAGAAATTATTGGTGTTTATATTGGCGATCGTAGCGAAGAAGGAGCCAAACAATTATGGAATTCTCTACCTCCTGTATATCGACAATGTGCTGTTTGCTATACAGATTTTTGGCAGGCTTATGCTTGTATTTTTCCTTCGCTACGCCATCAGCCAGTTGGTAAAGACAGTGGAAAAACTAATCACATTGAAAGATTTAATAATACTTTGCGCCAACGTGTTTCTCGGCTCGTAAGAAAGACTCTTTCATTTTCTAAAAAGTTAGAAAACCATATTGGTGCTATTTGGTATTTTATTCATCATTACAACTATGTTTTGAGCCAATGAATATTTAA
This sequence comes from Microcoleus sp. F4-D5, assembly GCF_036704885.1. Classification (NCBI taxonomy): domain Bacteria; kingdom Bacillati; phylum Cyanobacteriota; class Cyanophyceae; order Oscillatoriales; family Microcoleaceae; genus Microcoleus; species Microcoleus sp. F4-D5. The sequence continues at coordinate 1,123 of NZ_JAUBSX010000205.1, forward strand.
TCACTACATATTTATCACTACCCAATAATAAAATTACAATACTCCGGACAGTTTTTAAGCAGTCAGAGTACCATAAGACAAGACTGAAGGAAGGTTAGGGTGATTTAAAATCAAATCCGGGTCTAAATCTAACTTATCAA
>NZ_JAUBSX010000206.1:0-1208 GCF_036704885.1 Microcoleus sp. F4-D5
TCGCTCATATTTCTGTCTCAAAAAAGATATCTGATGTTCTTTTACCACAAAATGTTACTATTTTGGAGATGTCTAATTTGTGCTTCGGGGCGTTCGGGATGCTCAATTGTGTACTCAATTACTCTTACTTGTATTGGCTTAAATCCTTTTTTTCTTAACTTGCCAGATGGATAAATCCAACTTAAATATGAACCATCATCTAGTTGTGTTTCGTTTAAGAATTTAACGTTGGATGGAATTCGCACTCTTCTACTCACAACCTTTACTGAATGTGGCTTCTACCATCGCGTAAGAATGTAAACCTCTATCCCACATCAATAACATTCCCTCTGCCACTGAGCGTAACAATTTTAACGCTCTTACTCTTTCTCCTATTTTATATGGACACATTAAGGCATCAAATATTAAATGTGTTCCTGCCTCTACTAAAATCACTAATCTAGCTTTGGGGAACGCCGCTCTCGTACCCGGACGGCTACCTGGACGACCAAAAACTCTGGCATTTTCATCACCCAGACGGGAGGTCTAAGCAGGTTCCATCTATCACTACGACCCTGAGTTCGTTGATAAAAGCTCCTACTGTTTCAACTGTAGCCATTGGTCGCACTAATGAATGAAACAACTGTCTCATCACGCCTGCTCCTAATCTTTGTCTGGCTTGAGTAATTGCCGATTTACAGGGAAACCGCCAATATTTACCAATTTTCACCCATGCTTCATTAAGACCATCAATTAAATTTTTTAAGACATCCCGCATTGAATCTTTCGACCACAGACTCATGGCGATTACCAGGCACACTACCAGTTGTGCTGGTAGGGCACGATGACGTTTCTCTTCAACATTTGTTTTGGCAATAGCTTGTTCGATGGCACTTGCTGGAATTGCTATCTCTATGGCCTTGAATATCTCCTTACTTGAGATTTTGGGAGATAAAAAGTGAGAATTCTTTGAGATGCACGCTAACTTGCTCTCCTTTTGTGGACACCATACCTAATTTACCACGGTTTGAGCCTTAACTGAACCGTATTGAACTATTGCATGGTCAGCAGCGTTTTTTTTTACTTGTTCCAGCAAGCTAGATGGTAGCAGTTCTCGCAGGTGCGGCAACCAATAGTTAGGGCTTGCTGAATCGTAACCGTTCAGGGGGTGCGCCTGCGGCGCACCACCCCAAGAGGAGTTTAAGCATCAATATGCTTGGGAGTCTAGG
>NZ_JAUBSX010000207.1:0-1207 GCF_036704885.1 Microcoleus sp. F4-D5
ATCAATACTCTCAAATCTTTACCACCAAAGCTTGCCGGGTGGTGCGCCGCAGGCGCACCCCCTGAACGGTTACAAATATACTCACCACTGATGAACAGTGTTCAATAAGATGCGTTCCCCCTGCAAGGGGGGCTGGGGGGGTGCTTTCTCAACAGCTACGGGAAGCATTAGCAGCATCGGGGAAAGAGCGAATTCGAGATTTAGTAAAAAATCCCCTGAGATGTTCGCTATTGTGCGGTACTTGGCAGTCGTTGGATGGGGATTTGCCGGATACTAAGGCTAAGCTTTATCAGCGGTTTGTGACTACTTTGTATCAGTGGAAAAAACCGCGCCTGAATTTGATTCAGCAGCAGGATTTGAATGCGGCTTTGGGGAAATTGGCACTTTCAGGGATGTTAAATGAAACGTCGCGGTTTCAGTTGCGAGAAAGTGTGGGATATCCGGTGATGGGTGCATCGCAGTTTGAGTTGGCTTGTCGTTTGGGTTGGCTGAATTTAGTGGCGAGGGATGCGGAGACGCTGGAAGGAATTTATGCTTTTTACCATCCGACGTTTCAGGAATATTTTGCGGCTTTAGCGGTTGAGGATTGGCACTTTTTCTTGAATCATTTTCCTGGGAATCCGCAACATTATGATGCTAGGTATCGCATTTTTGAGAAGCAGTGGAAGGAGGTTATTTTGCTGTGGTTGGGGCGTGAGGAGGTAGGGAAGGAGGAGAAGGAAGCGTTTATTAAGGCGTTAGTTGAGTTTGAGGATGGGTGTTATAATTTTTATAAACTTCGGGCGTATTTTCTAGTGGTGGCGGGGATTGCTGAGTTTAAGAACTGTAGTCTTGCTGATGAGATTGTATCGCAGATTATTCAGTGGGGATTTGGTTATTTTAATGAGGAAAAGCAGCAGTGGCAAAGATTTATCGATCCACTGGCAGAGGGTTCAAAGGAGATACTGAAACAGACTGATCGGGAAAGGGCGATCGCCGCTTTAGTCGAGTTAATCGGTACTTCTCAGGATAGATATGCCCGGATGCAAGCGGCATATAGCTTAGGGGTAATACACCAAGATCACCCAGTGGCGATCTCCGCTTTAGTCGAGCTAATCCACAATTCAGGTGATGAAGGTACCGAGTGGCAAGCCTTACTTTTCACGGCATCTCTGAAAGGTAGAGTAGGAGGTCATTCTAGGCAAAAGGGGTAGATGGTGATATCATC
>NZ_JAUBSX010000208.1:0-1184 GCF_036704885.1 Microcoleus sp. F4-D5
CTGTACCATACTCTGTGTCTTGGTTCTAGAATTTTTACCTTATTATAATACTGCCAGAGTGACAAAACAGGGTTAACTCCGCAAGTTCTCTCTCCAGCCGTTCTAAACGCTCTCTGGAAGCACTGTCTGTTTCTTTTTGCAGTGACAGCCGCTCCATTTCCAGTTGCAGAATTTTGCGATCGATTTCGTCTAATTCTTCTGGTTTGGAAGTAATTTCCATTTTTAGTTTAGCCGCAGATTCATCCACCAAATCAATAGCTTTGTCGGGTAGGAAGCGATCGCTAATATATCTCGCAGACAGAGTAGCTGCCGCAACTAACGCACTATCCGAAACCTTCACGCCGTGGTGTAACTCGTAGCGCTCTTTCAAACCGCGCAGAATTGAGATGGTATCTTCCACACTGGGCTGATCGACATACACCTGCTGAAAACGACGTTCCAAAGCCGCATCTTTTTCAATGTACTTGCGGTATTCATCTAGCGTGGTGGCACCAATACAGCGCAGTTCGCCGCGAGCAAGCATTGGCTTGAGCAAGTTGCTAGCATCCATCGATCCTTGTGTTGCACCCGCACCAACTACAGTGTGAATTTCGTCAATGAACAAGACGATTTTTCCCTGTGCTTCTTGGGTTTCTTTTAAGACAGCTTTCAGGCGTTCTTCAAATTCTCCCCGGTATTTGGCTCCGGCAATTAACGCACCCATGTCTAAAGCTATTAGTTTGCGATCGCGCAATGATTCTGGGACATCACCACTTACAATGCGCTGCGCTAATCCTTCTACAATTGCCGTTTTACCGACACCGGGTTCACCAATCAGCACAGGGTTATTTTTAGTCCGACGAGAAAGGATTTGAATCGTGCGACGAATTTCTTCATCTCGTCCAATCACTGGGTCGAGTATGCCCTCATGCGCCAATTGGGTTAAATCGCGTCCGTATTTTTCTAGCGCTTCATATTTAACTTCCGGATTTTGATCTGTCACTTTTTGACTCCCTCGAATCTGTTGAATGATGTTGCGGAGGTTTTTTTCATCCAGTCCAAATTCTTGAAACAACCCTTTACCAAAGCGATCGTCTTTGGCAAAGGCTAGTATTAAATGTTCAATAGAAATTGGACTTTGGACAAAAGCAAATTGGCTTCGCGAGTCTTTGACGCGAAGTAATACGTATCGATTATGAATAATT
>NZ_JAUBSX010000209.1:0-1102 GCF_036704885.1 Microcoleus sp. F4-D5
AATAATTAAGCGAAGATTGTTAAGAATATTATTCCAGCCTTTTCCATCATCCCACCAGGGGTGTGAAGCCAACTTGGATTTTAATTGGGATTGTGAGGTAGCCGGCAACATTTGTTGAGAATGCAGGCTAACCATCAAGTAAGCACTACAAACCATTTCCCACCACCGCTCAATATCCGGGTAGTGAGTCAGACGATAATCCGCCCAACCTAATTCATTCTTACTTTGCTTCAAACCATACTCAACCCAAGTTCTTAATCCATAAAAGTTACCTACGTCTCTTGGCGTAAGACCGGGATATCTACTCATCACATACCAAGTAGAGTTCTCAGGTAAATTCTCACTATCTGTGGTAATCTGCCAATACCTGAGTTCTCCACGTTTTCCAGGAATGATTTCTCTAATAAAGCGCTTTTCTTGGCTAAGGTCAGAAAATACTCTTTGAAATTTATGCCACTTTGAATGTTGAATATGTTGCCGTGGAAGTATCTCCACATAATGATTTGAGCGAATTGCAACTATATATTTTTTCTTCAGTTCATCTAATACGGATATGAAATTCGTACTACTCTCTCCATATAAGCTATCTGCCAGGACTAAGTTGAAGTTAAAACCCATTGATGATAGCTTTTTTATCAACAGGGCTGCTATTTCTGGCTTAGTACGATATTTATCTTCTGGCTGTAATCTTTCACGGGGCTTATACACTTCAAACAATAACGGAAATGTCATCCCGCCAAAAACACCGTATGCTGTCACTACTACAATCCCATTATCTGTTTTCCCTAAGTTTCCTATATACTGACGTTTAACATAATCTGTATTATTACCTTTTTTCTTGTCTCCTGTTTCATCTATTATTAAAATGAATGGTCGATTTTTTAATAAGATGGAAAATTAACTCTAATCGCCGAATCCTTAACTCCTCTACTGACCACGGTGATGATGTTAAAAAATGGTGTAATCCTTGATGATTATCTAATCCAACGATTTTAGCTATCGCAGGCAGTGTCTTACGTTTTAGATCAGAAACACACCCTATATGAAGGTACTTAAAAGCCTCAAAACTCCTGACATCTGAAAACAGGCTTTTATACCATTG
>NZ_JAUBSX010000210.1:0-1075 GCF_036704885.1 Microcoleus sp. F4-D5
CAACTTACTCGCTCGAGGTCAAATTGACGGGTTCCTGTAACGCTAAAACCGCATAAGTTCAACTCAAAAGCGTTTGGGTTCCAAGTTTTCAAAACTTATAAAAAAATCCCAGCCACATCTGCGGAATGTGGGTTACATAATTTTGAAGCCAGCTCTTGGAAACACCCATGACTCGGGCAATGCCAGCAAGAGAAATCGGTTCAAGGAGAAGCAACTCAATTTTTGCCAAGGTGTCGGTGTTTTTGGGTTGCCACTTAGGATTTTCGACAAACTGGCGACCACAGTCACGACATTTATGGTTTTGTTTTCCGCGACGAGTCATACCATTTTTCATCACATCGTCAGAACCACAAGTGGGACAAATCAAATAGGGTTTCATCATGAGACTCCTCAAAAGATTGGCATAGAGCTATTATCCTCTATCCTTTACATAAAAGCACTACCCTGCTTTTAAGTGGAAGGATGGGCAATTGTGGCTGGCAAAATGTTGTGACCCTTTGCCAATCCGCTGGAGTCGCAATATTCCAGAAAACTGCGAACCCTCTACGGTGACAGTGAGGCTGGATGCGTCGGGACGCTGGTTTGTCTCTTTGTTGATTGAAGACCTTACGGTTAAAGCACTGCCTCAAACTGATAAAGCTGTAGGGATTGATGCGGGAATCACCTCCTTGATTGCGACCAGTGACGGGGAGAAAGTCGCCAACCCCAAACATTTCAAGCGCCTGAGATATAAGTTGAGACAAGCGCAAAAAGCTTTGTCTCGCAAAGTCAAAGGCTCGAAAAATAGGGAGAAAGCAAGGGGGCATGTTGCTCGAATCCATGCAGCTATTGCCGACTCCCGTACAGACTTCCTTCACAAGCTGACGACTCGATTGGTACGTGAAAACCAAACGATTGCTGTCGAAGACTTGGCTGTGAAGAACATGATGAAGAACCGGAAACTTAGTGCAGCTATTGCTGATGCAAGCTGGAGTGAACTGGTTCGTCAGTTGGCATACAACCCACATTCCGCACCCCCAACTGGCACATACGCGAATTGAGGGGGTAAAAGTGAATCATCCGAGATAATAGTGAG